>CALXGL010000001.1 GCA_944387825.1 uncultured Oscillospiraceae bacterium
GGCCAATGCCCTGAGCCAGACGCTCTACGGCGCTGAAAACAGCACCACGACCAGCGCAGAGGCCATGAGCGAGACCGAGATAAGCGCTTTCGTGAGCGCCCTCGACTGCAGCGACGAGCGAAAGAAAGTGCTCGAGACGGCACTCTCGCTTGTGGGGAGAGTCCCGTACTTCTGGGGCGGCAAATCCGCGCCGGGGTGGAACGACGAGTGGAACACGCCCAAGCTCGTGACCGCTGCTGGCTCGACTACCACCGGCACCATACGCCCCTACGGCCTCGACTGTTCGGGCTTCTCGGACTGGACATACCAGACAGCCCTCGGCGTCACGATAGGCGCCGGGACATGGGGTCAATGGAACGCAAGCACGGAGATTGCGGAGAGCGAGCTCATACCCGACGACCTCGGCTTTCAGAACCTGCCGAACGCTGACACCAACCACGTCCTAATCTACGCCGGCACGGACGCCGATGGCCGGCAGCTCTGGGTACACTGCACCAGCGGCAGCGGCGTGGTGCTCAACTCGCCGGACTACATACGCTACTACAGGCGGCCGAATGTGGAGCTGGGATAATGTAAATGGGAATACTTCATTGAAACATGGCTAAAATAATATTGCATTTCATTTTAGCCTTGACCAGCGGCAGGTTTTCGGCTAAAATAACATTACATATTATTTTGGCCGGAGGCGATTGACGTGGCATACATCAGACGGGATATAGAGAGCAAGGTTACGGCTCTATCCACAGAGTACGCTTGTATTCTCGTTACCGGTCCGAGACAGGTCGGCAAAACGACTATGCTCAAAAAACTAATGGGTGAGAGCCGGCACTACGTTACGCTTGACGACCTTGAGGCCCGCCGGCTGGCAAAGAGTGACCCGGCTTTGTTTTTGCAGATGCATGATATCCCTATACTTATTGACGAGGTTCAATATGCACCTGAACTGTTTTCGCATATTAAGATTGCGATAGATAACGGCGCAGCTCCCGGCTCGTTCTGGCTTACAGGCTCACAGGCCTTCCGTATGATGGAGCTGGCGCAGGAATCGCTTGCTGGCAGGACGGCTATTCTTCACATGTCCGGGCTGTCTCAGCACGAGATTTACGGCTCTGGAGATAATGAACCGTTTTCCGTCGGCTTTGACGCCTTGAAAAGGAGAAAAGCCTGCGGTGCGCCTGCCAATCTGGAGGAAATTTACGAGCGGATATGGCAGGGTTCGCTGCCCGGCTATGTCAGCGGAGCATTCACCGACCGCGAGGTCTTTTATTCCAGCTATCTTCAGACCTATATAGACCGTGACGTCAGTGACGAGACCACGCTTGAGGACAAGCTGCTCTTTCAGGACTTCATTCGGGCTGCCGCCTGTCGCATCGGGCAGGTTCTGAATGTACATGACATCGCGCAGGATGTCGGTGTTTCAGATCCAACGGCCAAACGCTGGCTACAGGTCCTTGAAAAGTCCGACGTGATTTTCTATCTGCGTCCGTACTCTAACAACCTGCTTAAGCGTACCATAAAAGCGCCTAAGCTCTACTTCTTTGATACAGGACTTGTGGCCTATCTAACCCGTTACAGCTCACCCGAGATACTGCAAAACGGAGCTATAGACGGAGCAATTCTGGAGAACTATGTAGCAGGCGAAATAATTAAAAGCTACAGGAACGCTGCTCGCGACTGCCTGATATGGTACTATCGGGACAAAGACAGCAATGAGATAGACATGGTGCTTGAATCAGACGGTGAGCTGCATCCTCTGGAAATAAAGCGTTCGGCAAGGCCCAGCAATGACATGATTGGCTCTTTTCAAATGTTGGACAAGGGGAGCGTCAAGCGCGGCACGGGCGCAATAATCTGCATGTACCCTGAGCTTTCTGCGGTCAACAGAGAAAACCTGATTGTTCCCGTGTGGATTATATAAAATCTAATAATAAAGCCGGTTGGCAGATGCCAGCTGGTTTTTCTTTTGGAGGCGATGCACTTGGATGACAAGGAATACTCAAACGTCTATGCCATACCGGCGAACTACACGGATTCGGGCAAGCTCTTCGGCGGCATGGTAGATACGCGAAACGCCGTCGAGGCCGTGCTGCTGCTCTCTGCGGTGGGCGCGCCCGAGCTCTTCTGGATACCGATGTCCGGCACCATACGCGTCGTGGTCATGACTGTGACGCTCATACCGCTCGGCGTGGTCGCGGTCATGGGCGTGGACGGCGGCTCGCTGTTCCAATACATAGGCCACATTCTGCGCTTCTGGTCACACAGGCGCAAACTTCACTTCAGGAGGATAGGGCATGGCCGGAAGAAAGGCAAAAAGGTCAAAGCGAAAAAGCAAAGGGCTTGAGTCCGTTCAGGACTACCTGCCCATACGCGAAATACGTAACGGCGTAATTGAAACCACCGACGGCAAGTACATAAAGATGCTCGAGATAGAGCCCATCAACTTCACCCTGCGTTCGGACGAGGAGCAGTTCAACATCATCTCCACGTTCGCAAGCTGGCTGAAGATCTCGCCCATGCGTTTGCAGTTCAAGTCCATCACCCGTAAAGCGGACTCGGACAGGCACGTCGCCATGATACGCTCCGAGCTGGAGCGCGAGACCGACGCACAGTGCCGCGCGATGGGCGACGATTACATCCGGCTCATCCGCGACGTGGGCAGCCGCGAGGCGCTCACGCGCCGCTTTTTCCTCATCTTCGAGTATGAGTCCCTGCGCGGCGACGGCGATGACTACGCCAAGATATACAGCATGCTGCAAACCGCCGAACAGACCGCGCGGGCATACTTCAACCAGTGCGGCAACAGCATCGTGCGCCCGTCCGACCCCGACGAGGCAACGGCAGAGATACTTTATATGTTCTTCAACCGGCGCTCCTGCGTAGACGAGCCCTTTTCCTCGCGCGTGAACCGCGTCGTGGTGGACACTATGGCCTCGCGTGGCAAGATAATAGGGCTCGACCCGGTGCCGCACATACGGATTGCGAACTTCCTCGCGCCGCGC
>CALXGL010000002.1 GCA_944387825.1 uncultured Oscillospiraceae bacterium
CGAGCAGTTCTGGACCGACGTCATTTGGGACGACGTGGACTACATGTTCGTCGACATGCCTCCCGGAACCGGCGACGTGCCCCTGACCGTCTTCCAGAGCCTGCCCGTGAACGGCGTCGTCGTCGTCGCCAGCCCGCAGGAGCTCGTCGGCATGATAGTCGAAAAGGCCGTCAACATGGCCAACATGATGAACAAGCAGGTCGTCGGCCTCGTGGAGAACATGAGCTATTTCACCTGCCCCGACTGCGGCAAAAAGCACAGCATCTTCGGCGACAGCCACATAGATGAGACCGCGCAGCGCTTCGGCATCCCCGTGGTCGCGAAGCTGCCGATAGACCCCAGCTACGCCGACTCCTGCGACGAGGGCAAAATTGAGACGCTCGAGGTGCCCGAGCTCAAGGAGCTCGCCGACACCGTCGAGGGCCTGTAAGCATATTATAGCCGCCGCATTCATAGGATTTGGCGGACGTATCAAAGCAAATAACGTAAGATACGGCTCCCGAAGCGGGGGCCGTATCGCTGTATTCAGGTGGTTAGCGCATGATAACGCTTCTTTCCAAAATCTTTATCAAAGACCGCGAAAACGTCTCCAGCCCCGCCGTGCGCAGGGCCTACGGCGCGCTCTGCTCCATTGTGGGAATATGCCTCAACGTGCTGCTCTTCGGCTTCAAGTACCTGGCTGGCACGCTCGCGGGCTCCATCGCCGTGACGGCGGACGCCTTCAACAACCTCTCCGACGCGGGCTCGAGCGTCATAACCCTGCTCGGCTTCCGCCTCGCGGCGAAGAAGCCGGACCCCGGCCACCCCTTCGGCCACGGGCGCATAGAGTACATCTCCGGCGTGGCCGTGTCGCTCATTATAATTGTCGTCGGCGTGCAGCTGGGCCTCGAGTCCATAGACAAGATACGCTCTCCCGAGCCGGTGGACGCGGGCCTGCTGCCGATGTTTATCCTCGCCGCCTCTATCTGCGTCAAGGGCTACATGTACCTCTATAACCGCGCGGTCGGCAAAAAGATAAACTCGCCCGGTATGCGCGCCACGGCCTCGGACTCGCTCTCCGACAGCGTGGCGACCCTGGTCGTGCTGCTCGGCATGCTCATCGCGCGGATATGGGGCGTCAACATCGACGGCTGGGCCGGCGCGGCGGTGGCGCTCTTCATCATCTGGAACGGCTTCAACGCGGCGCGCGACACGCTCAACCCCCTGCTGGGCCGCGCGCCCGAGCCGGAGCTGGTGCAGCGGATATGCGATATCGTCATGGCCCACCCCGAGGTGCTCAACGTCCACGACCTCGTCGTCCACGACTACGGCCCCGGGCGGCTCATGGTCTCGCTCCACGCCGAGGTGCCGGGCAACGGCGACATCTTCGAGCTGCACGACGCGATTGACACGGCGGAGTATGAGCTGCAGAAGGAGCTCGGCTGCACGGCGGTCATACATATGGACCCCATAAGCACCGACGACTCCAAGGTCGCCAGCATGCGCGCCGCCCTCACCGAGGCCGTCGGCAATCTCAAGCTGGGTATCACGATACACGACTTCCGCATAGTGGACGGCCCCACGCACACGAATGTCATTTTCGACGCCGTCCTCCCCAACGACAGCCCGATTAGCGAGGACGAGGCCATGGCCAGGCTAGAGGAGATTGTCCATGGCCTCTGGCAGAACACGCACCCCAAGGTACATATCGACAGGCCGTACGTCTGAGCCGCGAAATCCCCGGAGCCTCGGGCTCCGGGGATTTGCCGTTTATCCCCTGCCGGGCTCCGGATACGGGCGTCGAAGGGCCGTCTGAGCCGGGAAAACGCGGCTTCTCCGCCTCCGGAAGCCGCGCTGGTCGCATCATGACCAGAACCATGGCAAAAACTTCGCAAATTGTTTGACAAACTGGGCATTGTATACTATAATTTGAATACATACCTGTGACAAGTTGTGCAATTATCGCGACTGTCTTTGCAAAAAACACCGGGCCGACGACCCGGTAAGGGGGCTAAACATGAAAGACCTGAAGCATCTGATCTACTTTGAGAACCTCCTTCAGGAGGCTCAGAATGAGCTGGTGGCGCAGGCCGTGAACGAGGGGAAGCTGGGCCTGGGCTACAACTGCTATTACACGCCCGAGGTGCTGCTGAACCTGCCCGGCTGTTTCTCCAGCCGCCTGCGCGCGCCGCGCTGCACCTCGCCGGACATTGCCACCTACTACATGACCAACCGCAACTGTCCCTACGTGCGCAGCATCCTCGAGCGCGCGATAGAGGGCGGGTACAACTACCTCAGCGCCCTCTTCGGCGCGGAGAGCTGCGCGGCCATGGAGCGTATGCAGGAACACTTCTTCTTGCTGAACCCCGTGAAGAACGATAAGTTCTTCGTCACCATAATGGACCCTCCGATGAAGGAGGACAAGACCAGCCTCGACTACTACAAGGCGCAGCTCATGCTCAAGGTGGTCGAGCCGCTGCGCGACAAGCTCGGCGTAGACGTCTCCGAGGAGGCCATGAGAAAGGCTGTCGAGGACTTCAACGAGCTCTGCGACGTGGTCACTGAGATCGGCAATTTCCGCAAGCTAGATAACCCGCCGATAACCGGCTACGAGTTCCACGTGATACAGCTGGTCAGCGCCGTATGTCCGCACTATCTTATCCTGCCCTACCTCAGGGAGACGCTCGAGGAGATAAGGAAGCGCGAGCCGGAGCCGCAGTTCCCCTTCCGCGCGCGTATCATCCTCGCGGGCAGCGAGATAGACGACCCCGACTTCACCAAGCTCGTCGAGAGCTGCGGCGCCATGGTCGTGGCCGACCGCTACTGCTTCGGCAGCTTCCCGGGCCGCGAGCGCATAGAGATAGCCGAGGGCGAGAGCGCCTTCGACGCCATCGCGCGGCACTACCTGCACTGGAACCAGTGCGCGCGCTTCATGTCCGGCGACAAGATTGACCAGCGCCACACCGAGCTCAAGCGCCTCGTCGACGAGTTCCACGCGGACGGCGTCGTCTACGAGAGCATGAAGTTCTGCGAATTCTGGAGCTATGAAAAGGTGCTCGCCTCGCATGTGCTGCAAAACGAGCTGGGCGTGCCCTGCTGCACAATTGAGAAGGAGTACGCGCTCGGCAGCATCGGCCAGCTCCGCACGCGCTTCCAGGCCTTTGTCGAGAGCCTGGAGATAAAGCAGATTCAGGCAAAGGAGGCAAGCCGATGAAAAACCCCATCACCGCTTTCATTGACAGGAAGCTGCAGAAGTTTGACCCCCTGTGGCAGGCCGAGAACGGCAAGGGCGGACTGCGCAGCCGCTTCTACGACAAGACCGGCATCGCCAAATACCGCGAGTGGCGCGGAGTGCACGACACGATGGTCGACTACCTCGCCTGGCTCAACAACCTCAAGAGCATGGGCCTCATGGTCGCAAGCGCCCCGCTGCCCGTCCTCAAGGGCATGTGGGAGTACCGCTGGATGGGCTCCTACCTCGGCACCTTTGCCTTTATCGACCGCCTCTATGAGGGCTACCGCGGCCCCTCGCTGAAGATTGCGCATCTGCACATGCACGCCATAGTGCAGAGCCTGACCAAGAAGATAGCCCTTGTCCTCGCCAACGACCGCCGTCTGGGCGGCGGCCCGCTCACGGACAGGATGGTGCCCATGGACGAGGTCCTGCCGCCGCTCTTCATGACCGGCTTCCCCAACCTCATTCCGATACCGCTGCAGACCCTGCCGGAGTTCATCATCTGCGACATCGACCAGCAGCTTGAGCCCTTCTACATAGACGTGGCCGAGAGCTTCGGCCTCGCCGCCGACGTCTGCTCGCGCTGCTCGGCGGAGACCGGCGTCACCTTCAACGACGATTTCCCGCTCATAGGCAAGGCCTTCCTCTCCACCAACATGCCCTGCAACGCCAGCGAGGCGACGAGCATGTTCCAGCGCCGCCGCATAGATTTGCCCGACTTCCCCGTGACGCTCGCCATGATTCACAACGAGCCCGGCGCGCACCCCTACAGCACGCAGATGCTCAAGGACGCGATAAAGTTCATCGAGGACGAGTACGGCGAGGTCTACGACTGGGACGCCCTCTTCGAGCGCGCCAAGCACATGAACGAGCAGAACACGATAGAGCTCGAGAAGTGGGACTTCTTCAAGACCGACTACTCGCCTCTGAGCGGCATCTCCGAGACGCTCTACCGTCTCTATGCCTGGGCCAGCGTCAACGGCCAGGAGGACTACATCACCAAGACCGACCGCAAGGTCATCAAGATAATGCGCCGCTGCTACGAGAAGAAGTACGTCCCCTTCGGCGGCAAGACCCGCCACAGGGCCTTCCTCTGGGGGCCGAGCGCGGTGTACTACACCGACTTCCCGACCTGGACGCAGAACTGCTGGGGCATCACGATAGTCCTCAACATGGACTCCACCATGGGCCACAACATGATAAGCACCGACGACCCCGAGCAGGCGATAAAGGATCTCGCGCTGTTCAGCGAAAAGGGCGTCATGCGCCATCACGCCGTCGGCGGCTGGGACAACGTCAACGCCGTCTGGGACTGGGCCAAGAGCTTCAACTGCGACATGGTGCTCATGAACGACAACGTCGCCTGCAAGGGCATGAACGGCGTCCACGCCATGATGG
>CALXGL010000003.1 GCA_944387825.1 uncultured Oscillospiraceae bacterium
TCTACATGAAAGCCGCCTACGCCTCCGGCCACAGCGGCTCGTCCAGCGCCAGCGCCGAGGCCGACGGCCTCGCCCAGGCGAACGTCGATATCTACGCCGTAACGCTCAACAGCGAGGGCGTGATAGTCGACTGCAAGATTGACGCGATACAGTGCAAGACCGGTTTCGACGCCTCCGGCGCCCTGCTGACCGCCGTCGGCACCGAGAACCTGAGCAAGATGGAGCTCGGGAACGACTACGCCATGCGCGGCGCCTCCGGCATCAAGGCGGAGTGGTTCGAGCAGGTTGAGGCCCTCGAGGCCTACTGCATAGGCAAGACCCCGGCCGAGGTTGCTGGCATAGCCCTTGACGACGCCGGCAAGGCCACCGACGCCGACCTTATCGCCGGCATCACCATGCCTCTCGGCGACTTCATCGACGGCGTGGTCGCGGCCTGCGGCAAGGCGCGCGTCAACGGCGCCAGGGAAGGCGACACCCTCTACCTGCACTCCGTCAGCGCCATGAGCGATTCCAGCAAGGCCGCCACCGCCGAGGCCGACGGCGTCGCCCAGAACGATACCACCGCCGGCGCCTACACCATTGACGCCAACGGCGTTATCACCGACATCGACCTCGACTGCGTCCAGACCAAGATAAGCTTCAACGCCGCCGGCGAGCTGACGACCGAAGACGGCACCCTCTGGACCACCAAGACCGACCTCGAGGACGACTACAACATGCGCGGCTCCAGCGATATAGGCAAGGAGTGGTTCGAGCAGTGCGCCGCCTTTGAGGCCTACTGCATCGGCAAGACCGTCGCCGAGGTCCAGGGCACCGAGGTCAACCCGGAGAACGGCCACGTCGCCGAGAGCGAGACCGACCTCGTGGCCGGCTGCACCATGAACATAGGCGACTTTGTCACCGTCGTTGCCAAGGCTTACGGCCCGGCCGCCGTGATTCCCGAAGGCGAGCTGGCCATGGGCTTCAACATGATAGCCAACCTGGCCTTTGGCCACAGCGGCTCGTCCAACGCCAGCGCCGAGGCCGACGGCCTCGCCCAGGCGAACGTCGATATCTACGCCGTAACGCTCAACAGCGAGGGCGTGATAGTTGACTGCAAGATTGACGCGATACAGTGCAAGGTGAACTTCGACGCCGCCGGCCAGCTTGTGACCGAGGTGGGCACCGAGTTCCTGAGCAAGATGGAGCTCCAGGACGACTACGCCATGCGCGGCGCCTCCGGCATAGCCAAGGAGTGGTTTGAGCAGGTCGAGGCCCTCGAGGCCTACTGCATCGGCAAGACCCCCGCCGAGGTTGCGGGCATAGCCCTTGACGACGCCGGCAAGGCCACCGACGCCGACCTCATCGCCGGCATCACCATGCCTCTCGGCAGCTTCATCGACGGCGTCATAGGCGCCTGCCGCAACGCGCGCGCCGACGGCGCCAGGGAAGGCGACACCCTCTACCTGCACTCCGTCAGCGCCATGAGCGATTCCAGCAAGGCCGCCACCGCCGAGGCCGACGGCGTAGCCCAGTGCGACACCACCGTGGGCGCCTACACCATCGGCTCCGACGGCACCGTCACCGACATCTCTCTTGACTGCGTCCAGACCAAGATAAGCTTCAACGCCGCCGGTGAGATTACCAGCGACCAGAGCAACACCGCCGTCAAGACCAAGATGGAGCTCTGCTATGACTACAATATGCTCAAAGCCAGCCCGATAGGCAAGGAGTGGTTTGAGCAGGCGGAATTCTTCGAGGCCTACTGCATCGGCAAGACCGTCGCCGAGCTCGAGGGCATCGAGGTCAACCCGGAGAACGGCCACGTCGCCGAGAGCGAGACCGACCTCGTGGCGGGCTGCACCATGAACATAAACGACTTCACCGCCGTGCTTGCCAAGTCCAAATAACCCATGCCCCGAAAACGCAAAAACCTTCGCCGGGCGGCAGCGCTGCTTCTGGCCGCGCTGCTGCTCGCCCTGACCGGCTGCTCCTCCGCTCCGGGGGAGACGCCGGGGCCCTCGGGCGCGGCGGACGGCGGGCTGCAGCGTTACCAGGCCAACTTCCTCGAGCTCTTCGACACCGTTACCACCGTTGTGGGCTATGCCGAAACCGAGGACGAGTTCTACGAGCTTGTAAACGGCCTGCGTGACGAGCTCAGCGTCTACCATCAGCTCTACGATATATATAACGATTACGAGGGCCTGAACAACATCAAGACCATAAACGACAACGCCGGCGGCGCGCCCGTCGAGGTGGACCAGCGGATAATAGACCTGCTGCTCTTCTGCCGCGACATGTACGCGGCGACGGAGGGCAGGACGAACGTCATGCTGGGCAGCGTGCTCGCAATATGGCACGACGCGCGCGAGTATTCGATAAACAACCCCGGGGACGCCTACCTGCCGGACATGGCGGAGCTCGAAGCGGCGAAGGAGCACACGGACTTCAGCCTGCTCGTCATTGACGACGAGGCCAACACCGTGCAGATAACCGACAGCGAGGCCAGCCTCGACGTCGGCGCCGTGGCCAAGGGCTACGCGACGCAGCGCGTCTGCGAGAATCTGCCCGGCGGGCTGCTGGTGAGCGTGGGCGGCAACGTCTTTGCAACCGGCGCAAAGCCGGACGGCTCGCCCTGGACGATAGGCGTGCAGGACCCCGACGGGGACGCGAGCGAATACGTAAACCGCGTGCGCTTTGACCGCGCCTGCCTCGTGTCGAGCGGGGACTACCAGAGATATTACACCGTAGACGGCGTCAGGTATCATCACATAATCGACCCGGACACCCTCATGCCGCCCACGATGTGGCGCGCGGTAAGCGTGATATGCCCGGATTCCGGCGTAGCCGACGCGCTTTCAACGGCGCTCTTTACGATGGATCTGGAGTCGGGCCTGGAGCTGCTCGGAAAATTCGAGGGCGCCGAGGCCATGTGGATAGACCCGGATATGGAGCTGCATTTCAGCCCGGGATTTGAAGCTTATGTTGTGGAAGATTAAAGCGTTCAGAGCCGTATCGTTCCGGCCGGTGCGAGCCGGTTCGGACAGAAATTGAGAGGTGAAAGTATGAAACAGCTTTTCAGCGGCGGCATCCACCCCAATGGGTACAAAGAGATGTCGCGCGGCGGCGAGCCGACGCCCGTACCCGCCCCTGAAACCGTCGTCATACCCCTCCGTCAGCACATAGGCAGCGCCTGCGAGCCTCTGGTGAACGTGGGCGACAGCGTGCTGATGGGGCAGAAGATAGGCGACGGCGACTCTCGCAGTTCGCCGGTACACGCCACCGTCTCCGGCACCGTCACCGCCATCGAGGAGCGCGAAATCCCCGGCGGCGAGCGCGTCAAGTGCGTTATCATAAAGAACGACGGGAAGGACACCCCCGCGCCGATGACCGGCCGAGCGAGCTGGCTGAGCCTGAGCGCGAAGGAGGTCGCCGATATCGTCCGCGAGTGCGGCATCGTCGGCATGGGCGGCGCGGCCTTCCCCACCAACTCGAAGATAGCCTCCACCGCCGGCAAGACCAGGGACGTGCTGATAAACGCCTGCGAATGCGAGCCCTATATCACCAGCGACGACACCGAGATGTGCTGCTTCACGGGCGACGTCATAGGCGGCGCGAAGCTGCTCTGCAAGGTGCTCGGCGCGGAGAAGAGCATCATCGCAATTGAGGACAACAAGCCGGAGGCCGCCGAGGCCCTCAAGGCCGCGCTCGGCGACGAGCAGAGCGTGGAGGTCCGCGTCCTGCCCACCCGATACCCCCAGGGTGCGAAGAAGCAGCTTATCCTCGCCGTAACCGGCAAGGAGGTAGCCCCCGGCGCGCGCAGCGGCGCGCTCTTCAACGTCACCACCACCGCCAACGTCTACCGCGCGGTCACGAAGGGCCAGCCCCTGCTTGAGAAGATAGTCACCGTCACCGGCGACGGCGCCAACGAGCCGAAGAACATGCTCGTGCGCATCGGCACCTCTTTTGCCGACGTCATAAAGGCCGCCGGCGGGATAAAGGAGGAGACGGCCCAGGTTATAGCCGGCGGGCCCATGATGGGCAAGGCCGTCGGCAGCCTCGACGTCCCCGTGGTCAAGGGCACGAACGCGATACTCTGCCTCACCAGGCTGAGCGAGGCCGCGGCCGAGCCCACCTGCATCCGCTGCGGCAAGTGCGTAGACGTCTGCCCCATGAACCTCCAGCCGCTCTACCTCTACCGCTACGCCCTCGCCGGGGACAAGGAGATGCTCGACGAGTATTATCTCAACGACTGCATGGAGTGCGGCTGCTGCGCCTTCATCTGTCCGGGCAAGCTGCCGCTGACGGAGACCTTCGTAAAGGCCAAGCACATGCTTAAGAAGGGAGGAAAATGAGCGTGAACCTTACAGTTTCCTCTGCGCCCCACATCCGCAGCGACGGCAGTACCCGCAAGGTTATGCTGGACGTCATTATAGCGCTCGTCCCGGCCATAATTGCGGGCGTGATACTCTTCGGACTGCGCGCGCTGGTGCTCGTGGCCGTCTCGGCCGCGGCCTGCGTGGTGTTTGAGGCCCTGTTCTGCCTCGTCACGCGGCACAGCATGACCGTCGGAGACCTCTCCGCAGTAGTCACCGGCGTGCTGCTCGCGCTCTGCGTGCCCGACGGCTGCCCCTACTGGGCGCTCATCGTGGGCGACGCGTTCGCCATCATCGTGGTCAAGGGCCTCGTAGGAGGCCTCGGCCAGAACATCTTCAACCCCGCCCTCGGCGGCAGGGCCTTCATGATGCTCTTCTGGCCCGCCACGCTCACCCGCGCCGGAAGCGCCGTCAAGCTCGACGCCTTCGCCTTCGGCAACGTCGATTTCGTGGCCTCCGCCACCCCGATGCAGGACATGAGCCGCGGGGCCGTCCCCGATTTCAGCCTCCTCGACATGTTCCTCGGCAAACACGGCGGCACGATAGGCGAGGTCTGCATCCTCGCGCTGCTTATCGGTCTCGCCTGGCTGCTCTACCGCCGCGTCATAAGCTGGCGGATTCCCGTGGCCTATATGGGCACGCTGGCCGTGCTGAGCCTGGTCTTCTTCAAGGGCGACAGCGCCCTTGTGTGGATGCTGTACTCCGTCATGGGCGGCGGCGCGATGCTCGGCGCCATCTTCATGGCCACCGACTACGCCACGAGCCCCGTGCTGCCCAAGGCCCAGATAGTCTACGGCATAGGCTGCGGCGCGCTGACCGTGCTCTTCCGCTACAACGGCAACTTCCCGGAGGGCGTCACCTACGCCATCCTCATTATGAACGCCCTCGCCTGGGCGCTTGACAGGGCCCTGCCCGTGAG
>CALXGL010000004.1 GCA_944387825.1 uncultured Oscillospiraceae bacterium
GCGACCTCGCCATGCCGGAGATTATCCGGGACAGGGTCAAGGAGGAGATTATCTTCGAGCGCCTCGACCGCTGGATATGGAGCCTCGAGCACGACCAGCCGCCCACAATGGAGGACGTGAAGCCCTCACTGGCGCTGGAGTCCCTCGCCCGGATATACGGCACGAGCCGTCCGGGGCTGCCCACGATTGATTTCCCGCCCAAGTACGAACGGCAGCTCAGGCAGATAGCGCTGCTCCAAGGCAAAATTGCCGACTGCCAGGCAGAGATTAAGGAATACGAAAAGGAGGTCGAAGCGCACAGCGTGCGAATAGCCGAAATCATGCGCGAGCACGAACACGGGGTGCTTAACACCACGTCGGACAAGCTGCTCATAGATTTCGTCACCAAAACCACCCGGCGGCCGGACTCGAAGTCGCTCAAAGAGAAGTACCCCGCGGCCTATGCGGACGTGCTCAAAACGAGCGAGAGCCGGAAGCTGAAGGTGAGAATAGAGAAAGGATGAGGCCGTTGCTCTGCAAATTCAAGCGTCTCATATACCAGGCGTCGCCGGACGCCTACACCGTCGCGCTGTACAAGCCCTGCGAGTCCGTACTGGACTCGTCTGGGCGGCGCATCGGCGAGGTCAAGGCCGTCGGCTGGTGTCTGCCCACAGCGGAAAAGCTCAAATACGACCTCAAGGGTCACTGGAGCAAGACCGCCAGGCACGGCATACAGTTCGAGGTCGAGACCTACGACGAGGTCATAGAGCCGACCCGCGAGGGTGTAATCGCCTATCTGTCCTCAGGTCAGATAAAGGGTGTCGGCCCCAAGACCGCTGAGAGAATCTACGAGGCCTTCGGCGACGACACGCTGAACGTGCTCGACACTGAGCCCGAAAAGCTGCTCGCCATACGCGGGATAAGCGAAAACAAGCTGCGGAAGATACGCGACAGCTACCTCGCCTCGCGCGGGGCAAGGGACGTCGTAACTTTCCTCGCACCCTACGGCATAACCCCGAACCGAGCTGTGAAGCTCTACCGGCACTACGGTGAGCGGACGCTGGACGTGCTGCGCAATCACCCGTACAGACTCTGCGAGCTCAGCGGCGTGGGATTCACCACCGCAGACCGGATAGCCATGAGCCTTGGCCTCGACCGCTGCTCACCGGAGCGCATAGAGGCCGCGCTGCTGTATACGTTGACCGAGGCCGAGAACCACGGCCACCTCTGTATGGAGAAGCGCGAGTTCATAAAGCGCTGCCTTGCCATTCTGGACATGCCGGAACTCACGGTGGACATGGTCGCAAACACAGCCGCGAGGCTCGTGATGTGCGGCGCCATCGACACCTACAAGGGAATGGCCTACCGCAACAGCGCCGCCACGGCTGAGAACCTGCTGGCTCGGAGAATGTGCAGCCTGCTTGCAGGCAAACGCAAACCGACACCGGAGTATCTGCCATCAAGGCTGGACGCGCTTGAGCGTCGAGAAAGGCTCAACCTCAACGCCGTGCAGCGCACAGCGGTGCTGACGGCGCTCACCTCGCCCGTCTCCATCATAACCGGAGGTCCGGGAACAGGTAAAACGCTCACGCAGAGGGCAATCCTCGAGCTTTACCGCGAGCTGTACCCGGCAGAGGAGGTGCTCTGCTGTGCTCCCACGGGACGCGCGGCAAGGCGCATGGAGGAGGCGACCGGCTTCCCTGCGTCGACCATACACCGAGCCTTCGGCATCTACGCCGGGGACGGTTATGAGCGCTGCGAGCCGGAAACGCCGGAGGCAGGCCTTGTCCTCGTGGACGAGGCCTCAATGATAGACTCCTACCTGGCTGAGAAAATGCTGAGCGCGCTGTCTCCTGGCTGCCGTCTGGTGCTCGTGGGCGACTGCGACCAGCTCCCGTCTGTTGGGCCGGGCGCGGTGCTCAGCGAGCTTATTGCCTCCGGGTGCATACCCGTTGTGCGGCTTGAGCGTATCTACCGCCAGAGCCGCGGCAGCAGGATAGTCACCAATGCGAAGCTCATAAGGAGCGGAAACCTGGCGCTCGAATACGGCGAGGACTTTCAGTTCTACGAGTCCTCCGACCTCGAGCGCTCCGCGGAACTCTTAGAAAAGCTGTACCTTCGGGAGCTTGACGAGTTCGGCGTAGACAACGTAGCCCTACTGACTCCGTTCCGTCAAAAGACGGCTACCTGCGTCAATTCGCTCAACGACCGATTGCGGGACAAGGTGAATCCGCCTGCCAAGGGCAAGCCTGAGGCTGCTCATGGCAAGCGCCGCTTCCGCCTCGGGGACAAGGTCATGCAGCTCAAAAACTACGAACAGGTCAGCAACGGAGATGTGGGCTATGTCACCGGAATCGGCAGCGACGGCAACGACGCCGTCCTGACCATAGACTTCGGCGACGGGCGGCTCATGGAGTACAGCGGCGACGAGCTGGATATGCTGACGCTTGCCTACGCCTCGACCATACACAAATCCCAGGGCAGCGAGTACAAATCCGTCATAATAAATCTGCAATGTGCCCACTCGGTCATGCTCGTGCGTCCACTCATCTACACGGCGGTCACTCGCGCAAAGGAGCGGGTCATCATCGTCGGGGAGCGCCGCGCGCTGTGTACGGCTATACGCCGCGGCGAGACGGAAAAACGAAATACCATGCTCGCGGATCGGCTCCGCGAAGAAATTGAAAAGGAGAGATAAAAATGGCATCCTGGCTCGATGAATACCGGCAGATTAAAGTGGACATGGAGTCCGCGTTCAACGGCTCCGCGCCGGGCGTGGAGCAGCTAATAGTCTACCAGGAACTGATCTACCGCATCGGCGTGCTGGAGACAGCAAAGGCGCTGTGCGGCAGCGCGCATGCGACGACAGACACCAGGCCGCTTGTACGGCACTACCAGCTCGTGGACGCGTTCCTCAGGTGCGTTGTAAGCGAGAGACGATTCGGCCTCCCTGCCGATGTAAAGCTCAAGGAGCGCCGCCAGACCGCGTCTGACGCGCTCACTAAAGTACACGCAGACTGCCGAAAGCGCTTCGCGAGCTTCCGGCCCGTCGACGAAAACACCTATCGAGAGAGCATAAACCAGCTCATAAACACCGTGCTGCCGGTCTGGATGCAGCTGCGCAACGCATATACCGACATACCGAGACGCAAGGAGGCAAAAGCATGAACACAGTGGCAGCGGCTATGGCAAAGATAGCAGAGATAAACCGCGTCGAGGGCTTCGACGCCGGAGAGTTTGCCGTGGAGTACACGGACATGGAGACCGGCGAGACGCGCAGGCGGCTGCCCGTTGTGGTGCAGATTGCGTGGTTCCGGCTCAAGTACCCTGAGGGCAAGATAGCCGTGAACGCCGTCCCCGAGGACGGAGGCTTCACGGCTTCGGCTAAAATCTACGCCAATTACAGAGACGGCGCCGAGTGCTATCTCGCGGAGGCACAGGCGTGGCGCAGCCCAGACGAGGCCAAGCCCGGCGTATCTGCCCGAGAGTGGGCGCAGACGGCGGCAATAGGCATAGCGCTGCGCAACGCGGGCTTCGGCCTGCAGGTTGACACTGCGGAGCCGTGCGATGGGGCTTCAAGCGCACCTGAGGCGCCAGAGACTGAGCCAACGCCCGAGGACATACTTGAACGCGCGATGAACACGCCATGCCCCATAACCAAGTACAGCGGCAAAACGCTCGGGGAGGTGCTGGTCATTGACCCCAACGCCCTCAACTGGGTGGCAAATAAGTTCACCGGCAACGCCGAGATATCCGAGGCCGCCAAAACTATATGTGAATACGCCGTGAGACAGGCTTCCGCATAAGGACAAGGGGGACGGCTTTGCCGTCCCCGGAAAGGAACGCTGTATGGAATACTTCCACATGGCAGACATAATCCCGCTCATAGGCCTGCCGCCGCCTCCAGGCGGACGAAGCAGCTACAACATACCATGCCCGTGCTGCGAATACGAGCCGGGCAAGCGGCACCTGAACATAAACCTGAAGAAGGACGTGTTTCGCTGCCCGCGCTGCGGCTTTTCCGGCGGCATATTTGACCTCTACGCCTACTATGCGCGCATCCCGCGCGAGAACGTGCGCGAGGCGCTCATTGCCCGGCTGGACGTGCGCGGGGAGATTCCCGAGCTGAAAATGCCGGAGCAGAACTTTCTGACCGAGTCACCGCTTATGGACATAGACGCGCGCTCTGCGACGTACGAGGCGCTGCTGGATCAGCTCACGCTTGCATCCGACCACCGCGCCAATCTTATCTCACGCGGGCTGCCGCTCGACGCTCTGCCCCGGCTGGGATACAAGACGACGCCCGCAGTCGGCACGGCGGCGATAGCGAAACGTCTTCTTGCAGATGGTCACTATCTGACGGGCGTGCCCGGCTTTTACCGAGAGG
>CALXGL010000005.1 GCA_944387825.1 uncultured Oscillospiraceae bacterium
CGAAGTAGAGCTGCAGCGTATAGGCAATCGCGCCCATCCAGGCTATGCGCGCGTCGAGCGCCGCGCCCGCGGAAAAGGCCGCGTCCGCAGCCGAGGCCGCCGCCCCGGAGAGTATAAGCTTCTTGGCAAGTCCGAGTACGAAGCGGCGAAGGCCCTCCGCCGTATCCGTCCAGCTTCTGCTGCGCACTGTGAGCCTGGCCGAGAAGTCCGAAAAGCGCGTCAGCGGTCCGCTCATAACCTCAGGCAGGAAAGAGATGTAAAAGAGCGCGGCAAAGAAGTTCCTCGTGCCGCTCTCGGGGCTGCGGCGCGCGTCGGCGACGTAGCTTATGCCCTTGAAGGTAAAGAAGCTGACCCCTGCCGGAGCCAGTATGGCGGGCAGGTTGACGTTCAGCCCGGCCAGGGCAAGGCTCTCGCCGAAAAAGCCCAGGTACTTGGTGACTGCAAGCACACCCAGGTTGAGCACCGCCGCGAGCGGCACGGTCCATCCGGCCCCGCGCATGGCGGCGAGGCCTATCAGCCAGTTGACCAGGGCCGACACTATCAGCAGGGCCAGGGCCCAGAGCTCACCGAAGGCATAGAATATCAGGCCCGCCGCGCAGAGCAGTATATTTTTCGCGCGGACATGCCGTATCACGGCCTCCAGTATCAGCAATACGGGCAGAAAAAAGAAAAGAAATGCGGGACTGTCAAAGCTCATTCGTACTGTTCTCCGTAAACATAGTTCCAGGAATATGCGGCGTCGGGATACAGCTCATAGAGGTCCGTATCCGTCCGTCCCCGGTCGTAGTGATAGGCCATCTCCAGCTCCACGTCATAAATGACGCGCGTGCCCTCGGTATCGTACATGATGACCCAGCCGTGCGGCGAACGGGCCCAGCCGACCGTGCCGGCAACCGCCGTCGCGTCGTAGCCCAGCCCCCGGGCAAGGGCCCAGAAAGCGGCGGCGTAATTATAGCAGTTGCCTCTGTGCGTCTCGAGCATGGTCACGGCCTCGTCGATTTCCCATCCCTCGTCGCCAACCTCGTAATAATTGCGCCGCAGATAGTCAAAGTTGTCGCGCACATACAGATACGCCGCGCGCAGCCTCTCGCTGCGAGAGTCATAGCGCTCACATATGGGCTCCAGTACCTCCGCGACCAGGGCGTCGAGCGTCCGGCTGCCGGAAGTATAGCGCCCATCCTGGCCGAAGGTGAAGCCGCCAAGCTCGGTATCCATATAAAAAAGCCCTGTCTCATCGGCGCAGTAAAGCCAGCCGCCTATGTTATGGAAGCCCTCGCCGTACAGTCTGGTATCCTCCAGTATAAGACAGGCGGCCAGGCAGTCGGCGCCCGGACGCAGAGGGTCCAAATCCGACGTCGGCACGGAATACAGCGCGTCGAAGCCCCAATCGGAGCCGTAAACCGCATTCATGTACAGAGGATAGAGCACCTGCGCCGCTTCAATGCGTGTCAGGGCCCCGCCGCCCTCAATCGCCTCCAGCTCCTCATATGTAAAGAGCCCCTCCAGCACCCCGGCCAGCTCATCCGCCGTTACGGTAGCGGCGCCGGATATGGCGGAGACGTCCACAGGCGCTGCGAACATGGCCTCTATGCCGGCGGCCAGCTCGTCTCCCGTAATCGGCAGGTCGGGATTCGCCAGACCGTTCCCGTCGGTTTCCAGCCAGGGCTCGTATGTCTCAGAGAACGCAGGTCCGAGCACGGCTTTGTAAGCCGAATCCTCCCGTACCGGCGCGGAGGGATCAGCTTCATTTCCCGACTCATCCGTCCAGCAGAGTATGCGCGTCCCCACGGGTACGGCAATCGCGCCCATATCCGGCGCTTCCCCCGGCTGCAGGTATATGAGCGTCTCTGCGCTCTCCACCGCCAGCGTGAGCGACAGCCTCGTAAAGGCGCCCGTTGAGGCCACGGCGGCGATAAAAGCGGATATGGCGGCCAGTATAAGCGCCGCGGTAAGTATGATTGCCCTCTTGAATTCCTTCTCCAAGCTCTTCCCCCCTCAGAGATTCAATTCTAAATTATAATAATAATATACATGCGTGGATATTTCAAGAAAAACGTCGAATTCCGCCGAAACCCCACGCATTCGGGCCTTTGCACTCCTTGTGAACTGCGTAAAAAAAGCGCCCGCCGTAACGGCGGGCGCCTGCGCTGTATTTATTTACAGGGCGTTGGTGCGGTTTACAAGTACGGAGAGGTCAACGTAATCGGCTTCGCTCTCAGCCGCCTCGTCGGTCACCATGTCGAAGTCGCGATACATGGTGAGACCGCTGCCGGCGGGAATCAGCTTGCCTATTATGACGTTCTCCTTGAGGCCGACGAGGTGGTCCACCTTGCCCTTGATGGCAGCGTCGGTGAGCACCTTTGTGGTCTCCTGGAAGCTTGCCGCGGAGAGGAAGCTTTCGGTTGCAAGAGAGGCCTTCGTTATACCCATGAGGATCTGGGTGCAGGTGGCGGGCTGCAGCTCGCCGCCGTCCGCGCGCCTCTGGCCGTGGGCGATGCGGTCCGCGACGGCCTTGTTCTCGCGGCGGAACTCGGTCACGTCCACGGTGGCGCCGGAGAGCAGGTCGGTGTCCCCCGCCTCCTCTACGCGCACCTTGCGGAGCATCTGGCGCACGATGACCTCGATGTGCTTGTCGTTGATATCGACGCCCTGCTGACGGTAGACCTTCTGTACCTCCTGGACGAGGTAGTTGCGCACGCCGGGGCGTCCGAACTCGTCGTCGTCCACGCCGCGTATGCGCAGCACGTCGTGCGGGTTAAGCGCGCCGTTCGTGAGCTCCTGGCCCTTATCTACATGGTCGCCGTTCTGGACAAGTATGCCGGAGGAATAGGGCACCGAGTAAACTCGGGTGTCGCCCTCGGCTTCATTGGTGACGGTGATTGCGAATATGGCGTTCTTGCGGGTTTCCTCTATGCTGACGGTGCCGGAAATCTCGCTGAGCGTCGCCATGCGCTTGGGCTTGCGGGCCTCGAACAGCTCCTCGACACGGGGCAGGCCCTGGGTGATGTCGTCGCCGGCTATGCCGCCTGTGTGGAAGGTACGCATGGTGAGCTGGGTGCCCGGCTCGCCTATGGACTGAGCGGCTATGACGCCGACGGCCTCGCCGGGGTTGACCGGCGCGCCTACGGCCAGGTTTATGCCGTAGCAGCGGGCGCAGACGCCGCTGGCAGCCTCACAGGTGAGGACGCTGCGCACAAGCACCTGATTGATGCCGCGTGCCGTCAGCACATCGGCGTCGGGACTCATGAGCATATGGTGCGTGTCGAATATGACCTCGCCTGTGGCCGGGTCGCAGATGGGCACGGCGGGGTAACGGCCGTGAATGCTCACGCCGAAGCTCTGGACTTCCTGGCCCTTTTCGTAGACGGCGCTTGCAAGTATGCCCTTGTTGGTGCCGCAGTCCTCCTCGCGGATTATAACCTCCTGGCTGACGTCAACAAGACGGCGGGTCAGGTAACCGGAGTCGGCGGTACGCAGGGCGGTGTCGGCCAGGCCCTTGCGCGCGCCTCGGCTGGAGACAAAGTACTCAAGCACCGAGAGGCCCTCACGGAAGTTTGCCTTGATGGGTATCTCTATCGTCTTGCCGGAGGTGTTGGCCATGAGGCCGCGCATGCCGGCGAGCTGACGAATCTGGTTCATGGAGCCTCGGGCGCCGGAGTTCGCCATCATATAGATGGGGTTGAACTCGTCAAGGCAGTCCTGAAGCGCGGTGGTAACGTCCTTTGTGGTCTTTTCCCACTCGTCGACAACCAGGCGGTAGCGTTCGTCGTTGGTTATGAAGCCGCGGCGGAACTGCTTTTCTATCTCGAGAACCTTGTTCTCCGTCTGATGAATGAGCGTCTGCTTCTCGTCGGGGACCGTCATGTCCGCGACGGATATGGTCAGCGCGCCGATAGTGGAGTACTTGTAGCCCAGCGCCTTGATGTTGTCGAGCACCTCGGCGCTTATCGTGAAGCCGTACTTCTGGATGCAGCGGTCGATTATATCGCCCAGCTGCTTCTTGCCTACCTGGAAGCCTATCTCGGGGTCGAAGGCGTGCTCGGGGTCCGTGCGGTCTACGTAGCCGAGGTCCTGCGGTATCGGCTCGTTGAATATGATGCGTCCCACGCTGGTGAGCACAAGCTTGTGCGCCGGCACGCCGTTGATGGTCTTCTCAACACGCAGCATGATGGGCGCGTGCAGCCCTATCACGTGGTCGCTGTAGGCCATAAGAGCCTCGGCGTTGTTGGAATAGGCCTTGAGCGGACGGTAAGCGGCTTCCCTTTTGCCTTCGGCCTTCGCGGCCTTGTTCGCGGCTACGAACTCGTCGGCGTCCACAATCTCGCCTGCGGGCAGAGCGGTGTCGCCCGCGTCGGTGACATAGACCTCCTCCGCGCCCTTCTCGGCCTTGCCGAGGCGCAGGTAGGTGAGGTAATAGGAGCCGAGAATCATGTCCTGAGTCGGTACGGTGACGGGGTGGCCGTCCTGCGGGCGCAGGAGGTTGTTGGCCGCGAGCATGAGGATGCGGGCCTCGGCCTGCGCCTCGGCGCTCAGCGGGACGTGAATGGCCATCTGGTCGCCGTCGAAGTCGGCGTTGTAGGCGGTGCAGACCAGCGGGTGCAGCCTGAGCGCGCGGCCCTCGACCAGGATGGGCTCAAAGGCCTGGATGCCCAGGCGGTGGAGCGTGGGCGCGCGGTTGAGCAACACGGGGTGCTCCTTAATGACGACCTCAAGGGCATCCCAGACCTCGGTGCGCTGCTTATCCACCATCTTCTTGGCGGACTTGATGTTGTTGGCGACGCCGTCCTCCACCAGCTTCTTCATGACGAAGGGGCGGAAGAGTTCAATCGCCATCTCCTTCGGCACGCCGCACTGATAAATCTTCAGGTCGGGGCCGACGACGATAACGCTTCGGCCGGAGTAGTCGACGCGCTTGCCGAGCAGGTTCTGGCGGAAGCGGCCCTGCTTGCCCTTGAGCATGTCGGAGAGGCTCTTGAGCGCGCGGGAATTCGCGCCGGTGACGGCGCGGCCGCGGCGGCCGTTGTCTATGAGGGCGTCAACTGCCTCCTGGAGCATGCGCTTCTCGTTGCGGACTATGATGTCCGGGGCTTTGAGCTGAATGAGCCTCTTGAGGCGGTTGTTGCGGTTTATGACGCGGCGGTAGAGGTCGTTGAGGTCGCTGGTGGCGAAACGGCCGCCGTCGAGCTGCACCATGGGGCGTATCTCGGGCGGGATGACCGGCAGGACGTCGATTATCATCCACTCGGGACGGTTTCCGCTCTGGCGGAAGGCCTCGACGACCTCCAGGCGCTTGACCAGCTTGGCCTTCTTCTGGCCGCCGGCGGTGGCCAGCTCACTGCGCAGCTGTTCGCTGAGCGTTTCGCAGTCTATCTGCTGGAGCAGCTTTTTTATGGCTTCGGCGCCCATGCCGGCGTCAAAGTCGTCCTCGTACTTCTCGCGCATGTCGCGGTACTCGTGCTCGGTGAGTATCTGGCAGCGCTCGAGCGGGGTGTCGCCCGGGTCGGTGACTATATACGCGCCGAAGTAGAGCACGCGCTCGAGGGTGCGCGGGGTGATGTCCAGAATGAGACCCATGCGGGACGGGATGCCCTTGAAGTACCAGATATGGCTCACGGGCGCGGCCAGCTCTATGTGGCCCATGCGCTCGCGGCGGACCTTGGCGCGGGTGACCTCGACGCCGCAGCGGTCGCAGATCTTGCCCTTGTAGCGTATCTTCTTATACTTGCCGCAGTGGCACTCCCAGTCCTTGGTG
The DNA here is from genome assembly GCA_944387825.1 of uncultured Oscillospiraceae bacterium. GTDB lineage: Bacteria > Bacillota > Clostridia > Oscillospirales > Oscillospiraceae > Scatomorpha. The sequence continues at coordinate 5,753 of CALXGL010000005.1, forward strand.
GGCCCGAATATACGCTCGCAGAAAAGGCCGTCGCGCTCGGGCTTGAGAGTACGGTAGTTGATGGTCTCCGGCTTCTTTACTTCGCCGTAGGACCACTCGCGTATCTGCTCTGGGGAGGCTATGCCTATTTTAATTGCGTCAAAGGGTGTATAGCTCACAGCTTATTCCTCCTCCATATCCAGGTCTCCGGTAAAGCCGGGGAACGCGTCGTCGCTGTCGTCGTTCTCAAAGTCGCCCATGTCGTAGGCGTCAACACCCGCGTCCTCGGGGGCGTCTTCAATGCTGTATCCGCTGGACTCTATTTCTCCGTCGTCAATGCGGTAATCATCGCGAATACCCGGGATGAAGTCGTCCTCTTCGTCGTCCTTGAGCTCTATCTCTCTGCCCTCCTTGTCGAGGATGCGGACATCCAGGCAGAGGCTCTGCAGCTCCTTGAGCAGGACCTTGAAGCTCTCGGGCACGCCGGGCTCGGGGATATTGTGGCCCTTTACGATGGATTCATAGGTCTTTACGCGGCCGGTGACGTCGTCGGACTTGACCGTGAGTATCTCCTGCAGCGTATAGGCCGCGCCGTAGGCCTCGAGGGCCCAGACCTCCATCTCGCCGAAGCGCTGGCCGCCGAACTGGGCTTTGCCGCCGAGGGGCTGCTGCGTGACGAGGCTGTAGGGGCCGGTGGAACGGGCGTGAATCTTGTCGTCGACAAGGTGGTGCAGCTTGAGGAAGTAGACGTAGCCAACGGTGACGGCGTTGTCGAACTGTTCGCCGGTGCGTCCGTCGTATAGAATGCTCTTGCCGTCCTCGCGCAGGCCGGCGAGCTTGAGTGTATCGCGTATCGTGCTCTCGTTGGCGCCGTTGAAGATGGGCGTGGCCACCTTCCAGCCCAGGGCCTGGGCCGCGTAGCCCAGGTGCACCTCGAGCACCTGTCCTATATTCATACGGCTGGGAACGCCCAGGGGGTTCAGCACGATGTCCAGCGGCGTGCCGTCGGGCATGTAGGGCATATCCTCGCGCGGCAGTATGCGCGAGACGACGCCCTTGTTGCCGTGGCGGCCGGCCATCTTGTCGCCGACGGAAATCTTGCGCTTCTGGGCGATGTATACGCGCACGACCTGATTCACGCCGGCGCTCATCTCGTCGCCCGCCTCGCGGGTAAAGACCTTGACGTCCACGACTATGCCGCTCTCGCCGTGCGGCACCTTGAGCGAGGTATCGCGCACCTCGCGGGCCTTCTCGCCGAAGATGGCGCGGAGCAGGCGCTCCTCCGCGGTGAGGTCTGTCTCGCCCTTGGGTGTGACCTTGCCGACGAGGATGTCGCCGGAGCGCACCTCGGCGCCCACGGAGATGATGCCCCGCTCGTCGAGGTACTTGAGCGCGTCGTCGCCGACGCCGGGGATGTCGCGGGTTATCTCCTCGGGGCCGAGCTTGGTGTCGCGCGCGTTGCACTCGAACTCCTCGACGTGGATGGAGGTAAAGGTGTCCTCCATAACAAGGCGCTCATTGAGCAGGATGGCGTCCTCGTAGTTGTAGCCTTCCCAGTTCATGTAGCCGACAAGGATGTTCTTGCCGAGGCTTATCTCGCCGTGGCTGGTGCTCGGGCCGTCGGCGAGGACGTCTCCGGCCTCCACCCTGTCGCCCGCGCCGACGATGGGTCTCTGGTTTATGCAGGTGCCCTGGTTGGAGCGGGAAAACTTTATGAGCTTGTAATCCCTGACCTCGCCGGAGTCGTAGCGCACGACGACGTTCGTCGCGCTCGAGCTCAGGACGGTGCCGCCCGCCTCGGCGAGGATGCACACGCCGGAGTCCACGGCGCACTTGTGCTCTATGCCGGTGGCGACAATCGGGGCCTCGGTGGTCAGCAGGGGCACGGCCTGACGCTGCATGTTCGCGCCCATGAGCGCGCGGTTGGCGTCGTCGTTCTCGAGGAAGGGAATCATGGCCGTCGCTATGGAGACCATCATGCGCGGGGATATATCGACATAGTCCACGCGCTCGCGGTCAACCTCTATAATCTCGTCGCGGTGGCGGCAGGTGACGCGCTTATTCTTGAGGCAGCCGTTTTCGTCGAGCGGCTCGGTGGCCTGGGCGACGATGTAGCGGTCCTCGACGTCTGCGGTCATGTATTCAACCTCGTCCGTTACGAAGCAGTCCGGCCTGCGCACCCTGCGGAAGGGCGTTATCAGGAAGCCGTACTCGTTCACGCGGGCATAGCTGGCGAGGTAGCTTATGAGGCCGATGTTCGGGCCTTCGGGAGTCTCTATCGGGCAGAGGCGGCCGTAGTGGCTGTAGTGGACGTCTCGGACGTCGAAGTTCGCCCTCTCGCGGCTCAGGCCGCCGGGGCCGAGGGCCGACATACGGCGCTTGTGCGTGAGCTCAGCCAGCGGGTTCGTCTGGTCCATGAACTGGCTCAGCGGCGAGGAGCCGAAGAACTCCTTTATCGCCGCGGTGACCGGGCGGATATTTATAAGGCTCTGCGGGGTTACGATGTCGAGGTCCTGAAGCGTCATGCGCTCGCGGATAACGCGCTCCATGCGGGAAAAGCCTATACGGAACTGGTTCTGCAGCAGCTCGCCCACGCAGCGCACGCGGCGGTTGCCCAGATGGTCGATGTCGTCCGCGGTGCCCACGCCGTGAGCAAGGCAGCAGAGGTAGTTGACGGAGGCAAAAATGTCGTCAACGATGATATGCTTCGGGATAAGCAGGTCCAGGTTCTCGCGTATGGCGTCCTTGAGCGTGTCTCCGGAGTACTGCGCCATGAGCTGGCTCAGTATCACATAGCGCACCTTCTCGTCCACGCCTACCTCGGCGGGGTCGAAATCGACGAAGTGGGCCATGTCGACCATGCCGTTGGTGAACACGCGGACATTCTTGCCGTCGGCGGCCTTGACCCAGGCTTCGGTGATGCCGCAGCTCTCGAGATACTGCGCGCGCTCGAAGCTGACGACCTCGCCCTCCTCGGCGACTATCTCACCCGTAGCGGGGTCCGCAAGGGGCATGGTGAGCTGGTGGCCTATGAGCCTGCCCGCCAGGCCGAGCTTCTTGTTGAACTTATAGCGGCCAACGGCGAAAAGGTCGTAGCGGCGCTTGTCAAAGAAGAGGCTGTCTATGAGGCTCTCGGCGCTCTCAACCGTCGGGGGGTCGCCGGGACGCAGCTTGCGGTAAATCTCAAGCAGGGCGTCCTCGCGGGTAATAAAGGTGTCGCGGTCAAGGGTGGTGACGATGCGCTCGTCCTCGGCGAAGACCTGCTTGAGCTGCTCGCTAGTGACGCAGCCGGCCACGGGGTCGGGAAGGCAGGTCAGCCAGGTGTGCGGCTTGTCCGCGTCATAGCGGCCCACGGCCTTGAGGAACAGCGTCACGGGCAGCTTGCGGTTCTTATCTATTCGGACATAGAACACGTCGTTGGCGTCCGTCTCGTACTCCAGCCAGGCGCCGTGATAGGGTATCACCGTCGTGCCGTAGGTGGAGATCTGAGTCTTGTCGGTCTTCTTGTCGTAGTAGACGCCGGGAGAACGGACTATCTGCGAGACTATGACGCGCTCGGCGCCGTTTATGACGAAGGTGCCGCCCGGAGTCATGAGCGGAAAGTCGCCCATGAATATCTCCTGCTCCTTAATCTCCTCCGTCTCGCGGTTGCGCAGGCGGACGCTGACCTTCAGCGGCGCGGCATATGTGGCGTCGCGGGCCTTGCACTCCTCTATGGAGTACTTGGGCTTGTCGTCCATCGAGTAATCCACGAAGCTCAGCTCGAGATTGCCCGAATAGTCGGTTACGGAGTCAACATCCCGAAACACTTCGCGCAGGCCCGTCTCAAGAAACCACTTGTAAGATTTCTTCTGAATCTCAAGCAGATTCGGCATGTCCTGAATCTCGGCGCTCCTCGCGAAGCTCTTTCTCAACGTTCTTCCGTAGTAAACGTCCTTTGGCATCACACACTCTCCTTGTCTTGGGTGGTACACCCGGCTGCGTTGTTAAATCTTCTTTGAACCGTGTTGCTTTTTTCAGAAAATCTGATAGAATAAAAGCAACAAGAGAATGGGTAAGTATCCGTCCTTGATGACATAGCAAGTTATTGTATCATCACAATGACTGAAATGTCAATAGCTTTTTTGTAAATTATCGACGATTCCGGCGGAGCAAGTGTGCTCCGCTTTTTTCTGTCTGTACGGAACAGATAAGGGCGCTTTCGCGTCAATATAAATGTGATGAATCATTAAGGAGAACTTGCATGGACGCTGCAGCCATAACCATCCTGCTCGCCATAGCGGCAGGCGCATTGATACTTCTCTACCTCTCCGGAATGCTCAAAAGGCCGGAGCACGTCATTGTATGCGCCGCTCTGGTTGCCGGAGCCTTTGTGATACGCGCGCTGTGCATGAGCCATGTGACGCTGGATTACGAGACCTTTCTCTCGCAGTGGGTTAAATTCTACCGTGAAAACGGCGGATTCGACGCATTGGGGCAGAAGATAGGCAACTATAACCTCCCCTACCTCTATTTCCTCGCGGCTTTCTCATACATAGGCATCAATGATTTGGTCCTTATAAAAGCGCTGAGCATAGTTTTCGACGTAATACTCGCCTGGGCGGTGATGCGCCTTCTCAGCCTGTATACCGACTCCAAAGCAAGGCAGCTGGCCGGCTTCTTTCTCACGCTCTGCCTCCCCACCGTGATTCTCAACGGCGCCTACTGGGGACAGTGCGACAGCATATATACGGCTTTTGCCGTACTGGCCATATACCTTTCCCTGAGCGGCCGCGGAGCGGCAGGAATGGCCTGCATCGCCGTAAGCTTTGCTTTCAAGCTCCAGGCTGTGTTCATCATGCCGGTTTTCGTCGTTTTCCTGATAGCCAGGAGGATAAAGCTCTGGCACTTCCTGCTCTTCCCGGCGGTGTATGTAGTCCTGATGCTCCCCGCCGTACTGGCCGGCTATCCTCTGCTGGACACGATAACGCTCTATTTCGACCAGATGGGCACGGTGGGCAGCGGTCTCAATTACAACTCCAGCAGCATATACGCCTTTGCCCGCGACGTCTCCAACGAACAGCTGGCCGGCGCGCTGGGGATAATGGCGGCGTTCACGCTCATGGCCGCCGTGTTTGCCTGGGCGTTCGCCCGCAGGCGGCACCTCACGGACGCCTCCATACTGGGGCTTGCGGTTATACTCGCCGTCGGCATACCGTATCTGCTTCCGCATATGCACGAGCGCTATTTCTTCACGGCCGACATACTCACGCTGGCGCTCGCCGTGGCGGCGCCGCAGTACATGCTGCTGCCGGCGTTGACTCAGTTTGCCTCGCTGCTCGGCTATCACGCATACCTTAAAATGCGCTATCTCATGCCCATGAGCTACGGCGCCGCGGCGCTGATAATAGTCCTGGCCGGCGCCGTAATGTTTACAGCCGCCCGCCTCCATCCGCGCAGCCGGAGCCGCAGTTAAAAAAACTGTTGACAAACGCAAAATCGGTGTTATAATAACACATGCGCTCGACTTGAGCGCATGAATATGCGAGAGTGCTGGAACTGGCAGACAGGCAGGCTTGAGGTGCCTGTGTCTCATTTACAGGCGTGTGGGTTCAAGTCCCATCTCTCGCACCAGCGCCGGAACGGATTTGCTCTGTTCCGGCGTTTTTTTACTGCGGAGAAAAAGTGCAGATGGCAGAACAACCGCCCCGGCTTTATGGCCGGGGCGGTTGAATAATCAGGTGCCGAGATATGCGGCCTGGACGGCCTCGTTCTTTAAGAGCTCCTCGCCGCTGCCGGAGAGGGTTATGCGACCGGTCTCCAGGACATAGCCGCTGTCCGCGGTCTGGAGGGCCATATTGGCGTTCTGCTCTATGAGCAATATCGTCGTGCCGCGCTTGTTTATCTCGCGGATTATGTCGAAGATACCGCGCACGACTATGGGCGCAAGGCCGAGGCTCGGCTCGTCCATCATTATCAGCTTTGGCCGGCTCATGAGCGCCCTGCCGACAGCGAGCATCTGCTGCTCGCCGCCGGAGAGAGTGCCGCCCGCCTGCCATGAGCGCTCCTTGAGGCGCGGGAACAGGCTGTACACCCACTCTATGTCCTCCTTGAGCGAATCGTGGCGCAGGTACGCGCCGATGCGCAGGTTCTCGAGCACGGTGAGGTCGGCAAATATGCGCCTGCCCTCGGGCACGAGGGTTATGCCGCGTTTGACTATCTCCGTCGGGTTCATGCCCGTTATGTCCTCGCCTCCGAAGCTGATAGAGCCGCCCGCAGGCTTGACCAGTCCGGAAATACTGCGCAGCGTGGAGCTCTTGCCCGCGCCGTTCGCGCCGATAAGCGTCACTATCTCGCCCTCGCGCACGTCGAAAGATATGCCCTTGACGGCCTCTATGCCGCCGTACCGCACGCGAAGGTCCTTTATGCTGAGTATAACGTCGCTCATTCGACCACCCCCAGATATGCGTCTATGACTCTCTTGTCCGCCTTGACCACGTCGGGCGTACCGGCGGATATCATCTTGCCGAAGTCAATGACGTAGATGCGGTCGGAAAACTGCATGACGAGGTCCATGTGGTGCTCTATCATGAGTATCGTGAGGTCGTGATTCTTCTTTATCTCGACGATGTACTCGCCGAGCTCCTGCGTCTCCTGCGGGTTCATGCCGGCGGCCGGCTCGTCGAGAAGCAGAAGCTTCGGGCTTGTCGCAAGCGCACGGGCAATCTCTAGGCGGCGCTGGATGCCGTAGGGCAGCGAGCCCGCGACCTCGTTTTTGAGGTGGTCGAGCCCCTGCTCGGCCAGCAGCTCCATGGACTCCTCCCTCATGCGCTTCTCCTCCCTGGCGTTGAGGCGCAGCGTGGCGGAGAATACGTTCTGCTTCGCGCGCATGTGCTTGGCTATAAGCACGTTGTCGAGCACGCTCAGCGCGGAGAAGAGGCGGATGTTCTGGAAGGTGCGCGCGATGCCGAGGTGGGTTATCTTATCCGGCGTCGGCGCGACGACCCTGTTCGTCATATAGTCGGGGTCGGCCTTCTTCGCCTCATCTCCGCCCTCGGTGCAGTGCGAGGTGTAGAGGTCGGCGTGCTCGCCGAGATACTCCTTGGCCATCTTGCCCTGCGGGTGGTTGCGGACAATCGTCTCGCCCATGAACTCTATGCGCCCGTTGGTAGGCTGGTAGACGCCGGTCACGCAGTTGAACGCGGTCGTCTTTCCGGCGCCGTTGGGGCCTATCAGGGCGACAATCTCGCCCTTATTCACCTCTATCGAGAGGTTGTTGACGGCGACGACGCCGCCGAACTGCATGGTGACGTTCTCCATGCGCAGGACGTTCTCAGCCATTGGCGCCGCCCTCCTTTCCGGTACTCGCAACGGCGGCCTTTTTCCCGCCGCCGAACAGGCGCTTGAAGAACGCGGCAATCTGCCGCAGCTTATACGGCAGCTCCTTGTCGCCCATCAGGCCATGGCGGAAGAACAGCACGACGACCATGATTATAACGCTGAACACGACCATGCGGAAGCCGGTGCGCAGGAATGGAACTTCCATACTCCCGCCAACCGCGTAATACACGTCGTAAGCCAGCACAATCGCGCCAACCACACAGGCGGTCCACAGCTCGGAGAACTTCTTTGCTCCCTGCTTTCTGCGGCGCCAGAGCAGCAGCACGGTAAGCGCAATCGCAATTACGGCGAGCACTACGATAAACACCCAGCGGTTTGTTACGCTCTTGAAGGTTGCCTCACTGTCGAGGAAACGCAGCCACCACTCACTGCACGCCACGTAGAGGAACGCCGCGATGGTGCTGCCGGAGACGGAACCCATGCCGCCGAGCACGACGATGAGCAGCAGCTCATATGTCATGGCGGAGTTGAAGGTCTTGGCCTGCACCTGGTTTACGTACATGGCGAAAAGCGCGCCGCCCACGCCGGCGAAGAAAGAGCTTATGATAAAGCTCAGGCGCTTGTGGTGCGCGAGGTTGATGCCCATGGCCTCGGCGGCCACCTCGTCCTCGCGTATGGACTTGAGCGTGCGGCCGTAGCTGGAGTTTATGAGCAGCACTATGAGGAAGATGCAGAGCGCCGCAATGGCGAAACATACAAAGGTGCTCAGACGCAGCACTATCTCACCGTCGGCGTTGGTGATATTAAAGTTGTTGAAGGTCGGGAAACTCTTGAGGGCGTTGGCGCCGTTCGTGATGCGTCCAAGCGGCTCCCACTGGAAAATTGCACGGATAATTTCGGCAAAGCCCAGCGTGGCTATGGCCAGATAGTCGCTTTTGAGCTTGAGCACGGGCAGGCCTATCAGCCAGGCTACAAAGGCGGCTACGAGTCCGGCGAGGATAATTGCAATCAGAACGCCGAGCACCATGCCTATGGCGCCGCCTGCGCCGCCGCCTCCGAAGAGATTCGTGAAAAACTCCGGGAACGCAAAGTTTATCGCCGAGCCGTCAAACATATAGTAGACGTTCTCGCGCTGGGCTGCGGGGATGGTAAATATCGCGTAGGCGTAGCCGCCCAGCAGCATGAATCCCGCGTGACCCAGGCTGAAAAGCCCCGTAAAGCCGTTAAGGAGGTTCATGCTGACTGCGATAAGCGCGTACACCGCGCCTTTCTTGAGAGTAGTAAAGATTATTATATTCTTATTCGGGTCCAGCGTGTTCTCGAGCAGTATTACCAGTGCGAACACAACCAGCACGCCTATCAGCGCTATAAAAGAGCCCTTTTTGCTCTTCTTTTCAAGTGTTACGGCAGGCATATCCGCACCTCCTCAAACCTTGTCGGTGATTTTTTCACCGAAGAGGCCGGTGGGCTTCACACCCAGCACAATGATAAGTATGATGAAGGTCACGGCGTCGGAGAAGATGGAATAGGTCGGGTTGACCTTTACGATGTTCTCGCAGATGCCGATTATAAACGCGCCAACCACGGCTCCGGGGATGGAGCCTATGCCGCCGAACACCGCCGCGACGAAGGCGCGAAGGCCCGGCAGGGCGCCGGAGACAGGCATAATGGACGGATAATTCGTGAAGTAAAGTATCGAACCAATGGCCGCGAGAGCGCTGCCTATGACGAAGGTAAAGCTTATGACGGAGTTTATCTTGATGCCCATGAGCTGGCAGGTCTCGAAGTCCTTGGCAGCAGCGCGCATGGCGAGGCCTATCTTGGTCTTGTTTATCAGCAGCATGAGCAGCAGCACAAGCGCTATGACCAGGAAGGGCGTCACGATGGTTACCCAGCGCGTAGTGGCCCCGGCGATGGTCACGCTCTCGTAGAGGAACGGGATTTGCGGATAGCTGCGCGCCAGTCCGCCGGTGTAATAGGTGGCGAAGTTCTGAATAAGGAAGCTCACGCCTATGGCGCTTATCATGACGGACATGCGCGGCGCGCTTCTGAGCGGCTTATACGCCACGCGCTCTATTATGAAGCCCAGCACAACTATAAAGATTATCATAAGCGGCAGGGCAATATACAGCGGCATACTTGCCGACATATATATGACGACAAGGCCCGCCACCATAAAGACGTCGCCGTGGGCGAAGTTTATAAGGCGCAGTATACCGTATACCAGCGTATAGCCTATGGCGATAAGCGCGTACTGACCGCCCGCGGAGATGCCCGACAGCAGGGTTGACACAGCTAATTGCACGTTTCTTCTTCCTTTCCACACTCAGACTGCCTCGTAAAAGGCTTCATATGAAAGGCCCCATTTGACGCCTTTTACGAAACAGCCCTCGTCTATTTCTCTGACACCGTTTGGCGGGGGCATAAAGCCCCCGCCAAAGCTAAAGGTTAAATTAGATTACCGGAGCGAATTACTCGACAGTCTGGGTGCCGCCGTTGACCCAGGCGTTGTTCTCGGTGTCGGCGACCTTTATGTAGGCGAGGTCACGTATCGCGTCGCCCTCTTCGTCGAACTGGATGTTGCCGGTGACGCCGTCCCAGTTGGTCTCCTTGAGGGCCGCGTAGATGTCGGCGGGGTCGGCGCTCTGCGCGCGCTCGATGGCGTCGTAGGCGACGTTGTAGGCGTCGAAGCCCATGACGGAGACGGCCGCTATCATGTCGTTGCCGCCGTTATTCTCGAGATTGACGCTGTCGGAGTTGATGAACTCCTTGAAGCCCGCGTCGAAGTCGGGGTCGCCGCCCTCGTTGTAGAAGGTGGTGACGACGAACTCGGCGGTCAGGCCCTGAGCGGCCTCGAGCACGGCGTTGTTGTCCAGAGTGTCAGAGCCGAGGATGGGGATCTCAAGGTTCATGCTCTTGGCCTGCTGCATGATGGCGGTGCTGTACTGAATCTGGACCGGGGTCAGGATGGCGTCCACACCCTCGCTGACGGCGCTGTTCAGATAGCTGGAGAAGTCGGCGTTGTTCTCGGGGAAGTTGGCGTCTACGACCTCGCCGCCGAGGGCGGTGAAGGCCTCCTCAAAGTAGTTCTTGACGCCGGCGTCGTAGTCCTCGCCGGAGCAGCCGAGCATGTAGACCTTCCTGGCGCCGAGCTGTTCCCAGGCGTAGTTCGCAAGAACGGTGCCCTGGAAGGGATCGATGAAGCAGGTGCGGAAGTAGTAGTCGTTGCCCTGGGTGACCTGCGGGTTGGTGCAGGTGACGCCGATGGCGGGGATCTGAGCCTGCTCAAAGGTCGGCGCGGCGGAAATGGCGGCGGAAGAGCCGTAGGTGCCGAGGACGACGCTGACCTCCTTGCTCACCAGCTCGGCGGCTGCGCTGGGGGCCGCGTCGGCGGTGGACTCATTGTCGGCGGGGACGAGCTCTATCGTGTACTCAACGTCGCCAATCATGACGGTCGGCTTCAGGGAGTGGGCGTACTGCATGCCCAGCATCTCCTGCTTGCCGCCCGCGCCGGAGGCGCCGGTCAGGGGCTCAAATACGCC
>CALXGL010000006.1 GCA_944387825.1 uncultured Oscillospiraceae bacterium
GCCATCTCGTGGACGGTGTCGTGGATGGCGTCGAGATTGAGCTGCTTGGCGAGCTTGGCGAGGTCGGTCTTGCCGGCGGTGGCGCCGTTCTCGGCCTCAACGCGCATCTCGAGGTTCTTCTTGGTGGAGTCGGTGACAACCTCGCCGAGAAGCTCGGCGAACTTGGCGGCGTGCTCGGCCTCTTCCCAGGCGGCCTTTTCCCAGTACAGGCCTATCTCGGGATAGCCCTCGCGGTGAGCGACGCGGGCCATGGCCAGGTACATGCCGACCTCGGTGCACTCGCCGTTGAAGTTCATGCGCAGGCCTTCGATAATCTCATCGGGGCAGCCCTGAGCGACGCCGACAACATGCTCGGAAGCCCAGGTCATCTCGCCCTCCTGCTTCTTGAACTTGGAAGCGGGAGCCTTGCACTGCGGGCAGAACTCGGGAGGGGTGTCGCCCTCGTGAACGTAACCACATACGCTGCAAACCCATTTAGCCATTTTTTGTTTCCTCCTGTTGTGTAATAATAAAATGTAAAATTGGGGATATGTCTCTGAATCAGGCGGTGTCGCCATTCGCCCGGCCCGCGGCCAGGCAGTCCACGCACTTCCCCGTGAAGCTCAGGCTCCGCGAGGTGACAATTCCGCCCGTCTCCGCCTCTATCTGCCTGTCCAGGCCGGCGAGATTCGGCGAGCAGACGTCCAGCACCCTGCCGCAGCAGCTGCATATGAAGTGCGCGTGCGGAGCCGTGTCCGCATCGTAGCGCTCCTGCCCCAAAACCGTACCTACGCTGACCACGTCGCCGTCCGCGACAAACATTGCCAAGTTCCGGTACACTGTGCCGAGGCTGAGGTCGGGGAACTCGCTCTTCAGGCGCGAGTACAGCATTTCCGCGCTGGGATGCTCATGCGTACTGCGCAGGGCTTCAAGTATAGCCGCGCGCTTTTTTGAAAACTTGCGTGCTTCCATGCTCTCACCAAAACAATAATGATTCTTATTACGATTTGAATTCTAACATATAAACTCCGGTTTGTAAAGAGTTTTTTCAAAAAAAATTGTGTAAAATAATTGTGTCCGGCACATTCGGCAAAAAACGCCCGGCAGAACGGCTCTGCCGGGCGTCGCGCGGGTAATATATGGTTTTATTGCTCCGGCCTGGCGCGTCTGAGGTTGGAGGAGATGTCGGCCAGCGCGGCGGCGGCCTCCATGTCGCAGCTTCGCGCCATGTCCGCAAGCGAAAGCATACCTATCAGGCGGCCGTCCTCCACCACGGGCAGGCGCCGTATCTGGCCCCGGCCCATACTGCGCGCGGCGTCCGAAATCTCGGCGTCCGGCGCGGCGGTGACGACGCCGCGGGACATGATGTCTCCGACGGTCATGCTGCGCGAATCCCCGCCGGCCGCGACGCAGCGCACGGCGATATCCCTGTCCGTGAGCATGCCCACGAGCCTGCCGGAGCGGTCCGTAACCGGAAGCGCGCCCAGGTTCATGCGCTTGAGCAGGCGGGCCGCGGCTATGACCGGTTCATGCCGGTCAATTGTGACCACGCGGCTGCTCATTATGTCCGATACCTTCATAATATCGCCTCCCGGGTATATTTTTGCCGCCGGGAAGCGGTGTTAAACCTGTCAGGCGCGCTTTTTCGGTATGGATATCGTGACGATAAGCTCGTCGTCGGTCTCCTCTTTTCTGAAGGCCGCGTCGATCCCGCCCTGCTTCATCACGTCCAGGCTGTGGGTAAGAGAGTTGAGGAACACGCGCACATCCTTCAGGATGAACGCCCGCCGCCGCCCGCGCTTGGGCTCCTCCGTGGCGAGGAGCGAATCTATGTACCGGTCCGTCTGCGCGACGTTCAGGCCCTCCGCGGCAATATGCTCAAGCGCGGCACGGCGGGCCGCGTCGTCCGGCAGGCGCAGCAGAGCCCGGCCGTGCCGCTCCGTGAGGCCGCTTTCGGTCAGGGCGGACAGTATGTCCTCCGGCAGCTTCAGAAGCCGCAGCTTGTTGGCCACGGCGCTCTGGCTCCTGCCCAGGCGGCGGGCGCACTCCTCCTGGCTAAGCGCGTACATGTGCATGATATTCGCAATGCCGCGCGCCTCCTCGACGAAGCCGAGGTCCTGGCGCTGCAGGTTTTCCACCATGGCCAGCAGGCTGGATTCCTCCATGTCCACGTCGAGCACCATGCACGGCACCTTTTTGAGTCCGGCCAGGCGCGCCGCGCGCAGGCGCCGTTCCCCGGCCACGAGCTGGTAGCGTCCGAAATGCAGCCGTACGGCCAGCGGAGATATCACGCCGTATTCGGCTATGCTTGCGGCCAGCTCGGCGAGGGCCTTCTCATCGAATTCGCGGCGCGGCTGGTTCGGGTTCGGGTCTATCTCGTCCACGGGCAGTTGTATAACGCCGGTGCGTCCCAATCTGGGCTTTGTGAGTATCATTTGCATGTTCTCCACCCCTTCGCTCTTTTATCCTGATTATATCCCTATCCGAAGCCGAAAGCGCGCGAAACACGCGGACAAAAAAGGCGGCGGGCCGCATAGCGGTCCGCCAAAACAGGGTTGTGGGATAAAGATATGAGCCGGGTCCCCGCATGCCGTCCGAAGACCGGCCGGCAATTGGATAAGCTGTGCTTAAAGAATAGCGCTTTTGCGAGAGAATTGCAAGAGCGAAAGGCGTCGGAACGGCACCAGTTTTGTCGCGCGCATAAATTTGCCCGGCCGGGGCATGATATGGCGTGAGAAAACGAAAAGGAGGCCGAAAGGCATGATAATGGACCGCATAGCCCTGGTGCTCGCCATCATAGGCGGCATAAACTGGGGCAGCATCGGGCTGTTCCGTTTTGACATCGTCGCCTGGCTCTTTGGCGGACAGACCGCGACCGTCAGCCGCGTCATATATACCCTCGTGGGCCTGGCCGCACTCTGGTGCATATCCCTTCTGTTCCGCCCGCGCGAAGAAGACGACATGGCTTAAAAGGCCAAACAGCACGAAAGGCCGCGCTTGGCGCGGCCTTTCATGGTTTTATCAGTCCATGCCCGGGACGCCGGGCGCGTCTACGTTGTGCGCCTTGAGGTACTTCCTGCTTATCTTGCGGCCGCCGATTATCAGGGCGGGCAGGACTATGACGGGCAGGTTGATGTAGCCGAGGAGCGAGTAGCCGTACTTGACGAGCTTCATTATGCCGACCTGGCTTATCGCGGCGCAGGCGGCCAGCAGCACGAGGACGAAGATTGCGTCGCGCACGGGGTGGGCAAGGTGCTTCTTGTCCTTCGGGCGGTAGTACTTGCCGAAGCGGGCCACGCCGGCGAAGGCGAAGCCGACGACCGTGCTGATGACGGCGATGAACACAACGATGATGTACACCGTGGTCAGCCAGCCCA
>CALXGL010000007.1 GCA_944387825.1 uncultured Oscillospiraceae bacterium
GGGCATCTCGTTGTCGCCGGAGTACACCGTGGCGGAGGAGGAGAAGATGATCTTCTTGCAGCCGTGCTCGCGCATGACCCTGCAGAGCACCAGGGTGGAGTCGATGTTGTTGGAGTAGTACTCCAGCGGCATCTGCACGCTCTCGCCCACGGCCTTGAGGCCGGCAAAGTGGATGACGCAGTCGATCTTGTGCTCTTCGAAGATGGAGGCGAGCTTTTCGGCGTCGCGGACATCGTACTTGTAGAAGGGAACGTTCTTGCCGGTGAGCATCTCCACGCGCTCCACGGCGACGGGGCTGGAGTTGGAGAGGTTGTCAACTACGACGACCTCGTAGCCGAGGTTCAGAAGCTCGACGCAGGTGTGGCTGCCGATGTAGCCGCTGCCGCCGGTTACCAAAACTTTCATTTCTTGTGTTCCTCCTTAACAATCTGCTGCATTTTATCCCAGTTCTTCTCCATGTCTGCGACCAGCGCCAGCTGGGTGTGGGTGCGGACGAGGTTGTGCTCGGGGTAGTGTATGGCGAAGTACACGTCGCCGTCGAGGTAATCGGTGAGGAAGCGCATACCGCACTCCAGCGTCATCGTCTTGGCGCCGAGGGGCATAAGCTCCACCTCCAGCTCCGTGAGGCCGGGGCAGGCGGTGAGGAAGCCGCGCGTATAGACGCGGAAGAGGTCGAGGTCTATGCCCATCAGGCTGGCGTCCTTCTCGTCCTCCGCGGCTGTGGCGGCGCCGAAGCGTATGGAGTCGCCGTAGTCGTAGAGGGAGAGGCCGGGCATGACCGTGTCGAGGTCTATCACGCACAGGCCCTTGCGGGTCTTGGCGTCGAGCATTACGTTGTTGAGCTTGGTGTCGTTGTGCGTGACGCGCAGCGGCAGCTCGCCGCTCAGGCGCAGAGTGTGCAGCGTGCTCATCTCCTGCTCGCGCGCGAGGAGGAAGTTTATCTCCTCCTGTACGGAGGCGGCGCGGCCGAGCTTGTCCGCCGCGACGGCGGCCTTGAACTTGGCGTAGCGGTCGATGGTGTTGTGGAAGTTCGGGATGGTCTCGTGCAGCGTCGCCGCCGGGAAGCCGGCCATCAGCTGCTGGAAGCCGCCGAAGGCGATCGCGCTCTCGTAAAAGTCCTCGGCGGTCTCGGCCTTCTGCAGGCAGATGCTGTCGCGGATAAAGACGTAGACGCGCCAGTAATCGCCCGCCTCGTCTAGGTAATAGGGCATACCCTCGGTGGTGTGTACCAGCTGCATGGCCCCGCGCGGGTCGTCGACGTGCTGGGCGAGATAGCCGGTGACGGCGGCGACGTTCTCCATCAGGGCGGGGACGTCGGTAAAGACGTGGTGGTTCACCTTCTGGAGGATGTACCAGGCGTCGTTTTCAGTGACGACGCGGTAGGTCTCGTTTATGTGGCCGAAGCCGTAGCGCTCGCAGAGGGCGACGGCCCCGTCGAGGGCGAAGTGCCTGAGTACGTTGTCAGTCATTTTCCCACAGCCTTTCCGGGTAGATACCCTCGCTCTTCATCCGGGCGATGGCGTCCCAGACGGATTGCAGATCCTCGCGGTAGGTCACGCCGTACCAGGTCTCGTCGGTGTGGAGCACGCGGATGCGGCCCAGGTTCTCGTGTATCTGCGCGTTGGCCACGCTGGGCAGGAAATACTCGCACTTGGTGGGGTTGACGGGCAGGTTGGCGTCCAGGAAGGCGGCGAAGCGCCCGGTGAACTCCTTCATCATCTCGCGGCTGAAGCCCCAGAGGTTCATGGACACGATGGTGTCGTCGGCCAGGGGGACAAAGTTGACGCCGTCGTCGGTGTACACGATGCCGTCGGGGCGCTTCTCGATGTGGGTGTGCTCCACCACGTCGGTGAGGTAGCCGTCGCGGGCCTCGCAGACGCCGCGGGCGACGTGGCCGTTCTCGGTGACGGTGTTCTTCAGCAGATAGCCGACCATGGCCTGCTCGGTGGGGTCGGTCTGGGCGGCGAGGAAGTCATAGATGGTCTGGTAGGCGCTGCGGCCGTAAAAGTCGTCGGCGTTGATGACGGCGAAGGGGCCGTCCACGGCCTCGGCGGCGCAGGCGATGGCGTGCGCGGTACCCCAGGGCTTCTCACGCCCGGCGGGGACGCTGTAGCCCTCCGGCAGGCGGTCCAGCTCCTGGAAGGCGTAGCGGACGTCGAAGTACTTCTCCATGCGGGAGCCGATGGCGGCCTTGAAATCGTCCTCGATGGCGTGCTTGATGATGAACACGACATTCTTGAAGCCGGCGCGGCGCGCGTCGAAAAGCGAGAAGTCGATAATCTTGTGGCCCTGGTCGTCGACGGAGGTTATCTGCTTCAGCCCGCCGAAGCGGCTGCCCATGCCGGCGGCCATGACTACCAGTACAGGTTCGTTCATAGTATCCATCCTTTCTGTCTGCTCTATCTGCATGCGAGAGGCGGCGAGCGCCGCCTGATTTTCCCGGGAGGGGAGCGGCCGCCGCGCAGGCCGGCCGCTCCTGTGAACGGCGCGCGCAGCGTCGCCGCAGCCGCCGTTTACCAGTGCTTATTCTACCTTATACGATATGGATAGATAGTACTATGCGTTCAAATTTTAGCACAATAGTCCCAACAGGAAAATTGTTTCCCAGCGGCTCAGACCGTGGCAAGGAAGCGCAGGAAGGCCTCGCGCCCGGCCGCGTCGCGCTTGTAGACGCCGGCGTGCTCCAGCACCTTGGCAAAGACCAGGCCGGTCTCCCTCTGGACTATTTCCAGGGC
>CALXGL010000008.1 GCA_944387825.1 uncultured Oscillospiraceae bacterium
GTTTCGGCGTCGCGCAGTATCTGTGCGCGCAGCTCGTCAGTGCCGGAAAACTTCCTCTCATCCCGGATAAAATGGTGAAACTCCACCCTTACCGTGTGGTCGTAAAGGTCGCCGCTGAAGTCAAGGATGAAGCTTTCAACGCTCACCCGATCACCGCCGGAAACCGTCGGCCTGACGCCGACATTGGTGACGGCCATATGCTCTTCACCGTTATCGAGGAAGACCTTTGCGGCGTAAACGCCGTGCCTGGGCACAAGCACGCCCTCGGCGAAGCGCATGTTTATGGTCGGCGTGCCGAGCTTGCCGCCCAGCTGGAAACCATAGTGGACGGTGTCCAGCAGGCAGTGAGGGTGTCCGAGCAGGCGGTTCGCCTCCTCGACGGAGCCCTCCAGAAGCAGCTTCCTTATGCGGGTAGAGCTGACGACCTCGCCGTCCATTTTAACGGCGTCTATTATGTCGCAGCCCAGACCGTGCTGCGAACACCATCCGGCAATTTTCACCGCGCGCCCTTCGCCCCGCCAGCCGCAGCTGAAATCATAGCCCACAACAACGTGTACCGCGTGCAGCTCGTCCACGAGGGAACTCATAAAGTCCTGCCAGGGCATCTGCATCACCGCGCGGTTGAAGTGGATGAATATCACGCTGTCTATCCCATAGACGCGGCGAATTATCTCCGCGCGGCCCTCGGGCGAGTTGATAAGCGGCACCTCCACGCCCTTGACAAGCGTGTCAGGGTGGGTGTCGAAGGTCAGGACAGCCGGCGTAACATGGCGCTCGGCTGCGCGGCGGCGCGTCATCTCCATGAGCGCGGCGTGGCCCAGGTGTACTCCGTCAAAGAAGCCCAGGGCTATAACTCTCTTATTATCCGGCATAGGCTAAACCTCAAAAAAGCTCTTTATCGTATGTAATATTCCGTCTTTCACAGTACCAAGCAGCAAAAATTCTCCGCTTTCGGCGTAAACACGGCACTCGCCCTCAAAACCGGCTGCGAGCTTTATATCCGCGCCGTTGCGAAGGGCCTTCTCCTTCCGGGCGTCCTTTATGACCACGGCCGGCCGGCCGGCAAAGAGCGAATCGACAGGCATCAGGCAGGCTTCAGCGCCGCGCCGCTCTATCTCCTCAAGCGTCAGCGCGTCCCCGGCGCGGAACGCGCCCGAGTAAGTGCGCCTCAGCGCCGACATGCAGGCCCCGCAGCCGAGCGCCTCGCCGATGTCGGCGCAAAGCGAACGGATGTAGGTGCCCTTCGAGCACTCGACGCTGAGCTCAAAGTCTCCGTTGGCCAGCGGCCCGGCGCAGCTCAGCTTATTTATGTAAACCTCTCTCGGCTTCCGCTCCACCTCGCCGCCGGCTCTGGCTATCTCGTAGAGCTTGCGGCCGCCGAGCTTTATTGCGGAGTACATGGGCGGTATCTGCTCTATCCTGCCCATAAATTGCGGCAGCACGGCGAGGATTTCTCCCAGCTCCGGCGTATTCCCGCCCTGTGTGAGCACGCGGCCCTCGGTATCGAGGGTATCTGTCGTCATGCCGAAGCGTATGTGCGCGGCATAGCCCTTGACCTGAGCCTCGGCGAACTCGGCGGCGCGCGTAGCCCGCCCGACGAGCACGACGAGCACGCCCGTGGCCATGGGGTCGAGAGTCCCCGCGTGGCCCACGCGGCGCGTGCCGGCCAGACGCCGCACCCTGCCCACTACGTCGTGGCTTGTCCAGCCGGCGGGCTTATCAACTATCAGTATGCCGTTCACAGCTCTGGGTACTTCTCGTCGATGGCACGGAGCATCAGTTCCAGCGTCTCCTCCGGCGGGCGTTTAATCGTGACGCCGGCGGCCATGGCGTGGCCTCCGCCGCCGTATACGGCGCAAACCTCGCTCACATTTACGCCGGGCTTGCTTCGCGCGGAGACCTTGCTCTCGCCCTCGGCCACCTCTCGTATGGTTAGGCTTATGACGCTGCCGGCGGCCTTCCCGGCCAGGCCGGCGAGGTCATCGCAGTCGTTATCGTCCGCGCCGCACTCGGCGAGCATGCGCATGGTAATAATGTTCACGCTTATCTTTCCGCCGCGGAAATAGCGCATACCGCTGAGCATGCGCCCCTCGAGCGCCATGCGCGCGCGGCTCATAGTGCGGAAGAGCGTGATGTTGAGCTCTGAGTTGTCCGCTCCCGCGTCGATGAGCTCGGCGGCGGCGCGGAGGGTTGCGGCGTTGGTGTTAGAGTACTGGAAGCAGCCTGTGTCCGTGCTGACGGCCATATAGAGAAGTCTGGCCTCCTCGGCGTCTATGCCGCCGCGAAGAGCCTTGATTATCTCCAGCACCAGCTCGCCGCAGCTCGAGCGCTCGGCGGCAAGGCAGAGGTTTTCAGCGAAACGGCTGTTTGAGGGGTGATGGTCGATGGCCAGGGGTATCGGCCCCGTCACGCCCTCCGGGAAGAGCCCCTCGCTCGCCACATCAACGGTGACGGGCGTGACAGGCTTAGCCCCCTCGCCGGCCAGATACGGCGTGACGAAGGGGCGGTGAAGGCTGATAGTCTCGGGGTTATCAATGCACCAGGCCCGCCTGCCCGCGCGCCGGAGCGCGCTGCACAGGGCCGCGCCCGA
>CALXGL010000009.1 GCA_944387825.1 uncultured Oscillospiraceae bacterium
TCAAGAGCGCCGAGACCGTGAAGGACACGCGCTTCGCCGGGATGACCTTTGTCATCACCGGCACGCTCCCGACCTATACCCGCGACGAGGCCGCGCGGATAATCGAGTCCTTCGGCGGCAAGGTCTCCGGCTCCGTCAGCAAAAAGACCAGCTGCGTCCTCGCCGGCGAGGCCGCGGGAAGCAAGCTTACAAAGGCGCAGAGCCTCGGCGTCAAAATAATCGACGAGGCGGAGTTCAACGAGCTCATAAAGTGAGGGAGAGCGTATGAGAGCATATACCTACTACGGCGGCGGCGAGCTGCGGCTCGCGGACAAGCCCATGCCGGAGCTTTCAGGGCCCGGCGACGCCATCGTGCGCGTCACGCTCGCGAGCATCTGCACAAGCGACCTGCACATAAAGCACGGAAGCGTCCCGCGCGCCGTGCCCGGCGTCACGATAGGGCACGAGCTGGTCGGCGTCGTCGAGGCCGTCGGGAGCGGAGTGACGAAGGTGAAGCCCGGCGAGCGCGTGACGGTCAACGTGGAGACCTACTGCGGAGAGTGCTTTTTCTGCCGCCGCGGCTGGGTGAACAACTGCACCGACCCCGACGGCGGCTGGGCCCTCGGCTGCCGCATTGACGGCGGCCTCGCCGAATACGTGCGCGTGCCGCACGCGGACACCGGCCTCGACGTCATCCCCGAGGGCGTCACGGACGAGCAGGCGCTCTTCACCGGCGACATCCTCGCCACGGGCTACTGGGCCGCCAAGATAAGCGAGATAGGCCCCGAGGACACGGTGCTTATCATAGGCGGCGGGCCGACAGGCTATTGCACGCTCGAGTGCGTGCTGCTCAAAAGCCCGGCGCGCGTCATAGTCTGCGACCGGCATCCCGAGCGGCTGGAGCTCGTGCGCGCCCACCACCCAGATGTGCTCACGACCGGCCCGGAGGGCCTGCGAGATTTCACGCTCGCGCACACGGAGCACGGCGGGGCCGACCGCGTCATCGAGTGCGGAGGCTCGGACGAGAGCTTCACCCTGGCCTGGCAGTGCGCGAGGCCCAACGCCATAGTCACCGTCGTCGCGCTCTACGACCGCGCGCAGAGCCTGCCGCTGCCGGACATGTACGGCAAGAACCTCACGTTCAAGACGGGAGGCGTGGACGGCTGCGACTGCGCCGAGATACTGTGGCTTATCGCCGCCGGGAGGATAGACACCACGCCGCTTATCACGCACCGCTATCCGCTCAGCGGCATCGAGCGCGCCTTCGAGCTCTTTGAACACCGCCGCGGCGGCGTTATAAAAGTCGCCGTTGAGACAATGAAATGAACGAAGCGCCGCCGGAAACGGCGGCGCTTTACGTATTAGTCGGCTTTATATAAAAATCTTTTCGTTTCCCCTTGACAATAAACCCGCTTTATACCTTAGAATAGGCGCAGGAGGGAAGCTTATGAACATCAAGGAGATAGAGGAGCGCAGCGGGCTGCCGCGTTCCGGCATAAGATACTATGAAGCGGAAGGGCTTCTCAATCCTGCGAGGCTCGAGAACGGCTACCGCGACTACACGCAGTCGGATCTTGAAACTCTGCTGAAGATAAAGCGTCTGCGCGGTCTCGGCCTTACGCTTGCCGGAATACGGGCTGTACAGTCCGGCGAGAGCACTCTTGAAAATGAGCTGCGTGAGGCGCTGGAACGCCTGGGCGAGCAGCGCGGGGACATAACGGGCGCTGAGGCCGAATGCAGATACCTGCTCGAACGCGGGGCGCGCTGGGACGACCTGCTGAAAATACCGGAGCACCCGGCCCTGCCTGAATATACGCACAGCTATACGGGAACTGAGCCCTCTTCCGACCGCAGCATAAAATACCACACTGAAAAGCAAAACGCCCCGGACTGGTACTGCTGGGACAGCAAGCCGGGACCCTGGCGGCGCTTCTTCGCGCGCTCGCTGGACGAACTGCTGATAAATGTACTGCTTGCGCCCTTTATTATCCTTGTACTGCGCGTAAATCCCAATGTAAGCTCTGCGTTTAACTCGTTTTTGCTGTGGCTTTTCGGCCTGATTATTGTGTACGCTCTGGAGCCGGTCTGCCTGCACTTTTTCGGCGCTACGCCGGGCAAGGCCCTGCTGGGCATAAAGGTGCTGGCCTGGGACGGAGGATACCTGAGCTTCAGCGACGCCTGTTGGCGTACAAAGCGCGTGCTGATAAGCGGCAATGCGCTGAACATACCGCTTGTCGATATCTATACATTGGCGCGCTCCTATTACAGGGAAAAGCGCTCTGAGGCCCAGCCCTGGGATGGATATCAGACCTGGGTGCTGGCAGCAAAGCCCTTCAGGGGTGTTGTGACCGGCGCCGCGACGGCCGTTTTCCTGGCCGTCTGCTTCTGCGCGCTGCTGCTGACGGCCAGAGCGGGCTATATGCCCAGGCACGGCGGCGATATAAATACCGAAGAATTTGCCAGGAACTACAACGATTTTGCCGATTACGTAACCGCTGAGACGGTATATTGGAAAATGACGCCGGAGGGACTAAAAAATGAAACGCCCGTGGGCACGGTGGTAATTGACCTCTCCGACGGCGGCTCAAAGCCGGAATTCAGGTTCACCGAAACGGACGGGGTGCTGACTCGCGTTGAGTTCAGCGCGCATGAGACGAAAAACGACGGCTTAGTCGGCACATACAGCTCTTTCATGGAGAACTCGGTTCAGGCTTTTATCTGGGGCCGGCCGGGCGCGGGAATATTTCACTATAAGGACTGCGTAAGCATGCTGGCCTACATACAGGCCCGCCCATGTGAGAGCTTCAGCGCGGAGTGGTGCGGCGTGCGCGTGAGCTGCACCTATGAGTACAGCGGCTACACCGCGACCAGCGTGGGTCTGCTGCCGGATGAGGATGAGGAACAGGACTTCAGCATATATTTCGCAATGGAGCTGATATGAGAAAGCGCCCCGGACGCAAAGTCCGGGGCGCTCTGATTTATAGCAGGGGAAGCAGCTTCTCTTCAAAGTTATCCGACGCCCTGAGGCCCACAAAAGGTATTGAGATGCCCGCGCCCTTCAGACGCGCAGACAGCGCGCTCATGAAGAGCCCCGTGCCCGGGAGCTCTACGCCGTCATCCGAGGTCGTATCGACGCCGCAGTTGGGGGAGCGGTTGACGCCCACAACGGCGACAAGCTCAAAGCCGTGCCTGCGGTATTCCTCAATCTGATACATCGCGCTGTCAGCAAGCTCGGCCAGCCGTTTGGCAGGTTCGCCGCGCGACATCTCGCGGCGTATGCGCGTGTTTTCAACAGTCACTGGCCTTTCCACGCCGCGCTCGTCGCCGCGGTCAAGTCCGAGACAGCAGAGCTCAGGGCAGGGCAGCTGGACTATGCCCACATCGGCGTCGAGAAATATGCGTAATACGTCCTTGAAAGCCGCCGGAAATACGGCTGTGCCGTCCGAAATAGCGTTCTGATTCAAAATGCAGTGCGCGAAAAATACAATGCGCCTGCTGCGTCCGTCGTTGAACATAAGCATCACCGGACATATTATAGCACGCCGCGGCGGCCCTGCAAAGCCCTATGCCTTCGTCAGCGGCGCCGCTGCAATCGAGCGCCGGGACGGAAATAGCGCCGTGTCTCGGCACGCACCGTACCGCTCAGAAGCAGCAGCGCGAACAGATTTGGGGCGGCCATGAGGGCGTTCAATATGTCGGCAAGCAGCCACACGGCTTCAAGACGGACGGCCGCGCCGGCCAGGGCCGCGGCGCAGAAAAGCACACAATAAGGCCGGAGAAAGCGAGGCCCCAGCAGGTAAGCGCAGCAGCGCCCGCCGTACATTCCCCAGCTCAAAAGCGAGGAAAAGGCGAAGAGCGTTATGCTCACGGCGATTATTACCGCTGCCCAGCGCCCTCCGAAGGCGGCTGCGAGCGCCTGAGTGTTGCGCGCCGTGGTCGGCTCGCCGCCGGACATTGCGCCGCTTGTCAGCAGGGCAAGGCCGGTAAGCGTGCATATCACGATGGTGTCCGCGAAGACCTCAAATACCCCGGCCATGCCCTGCCGCACGCAGTCGCGCTCCGCGGCCGACGCGTGCGCTATTGGAGATGAGCCGAGGCCGGCTTCGTTGGAGAATATGCCGCGCCGGAAGCCCCAGCCTATGCATGCCCCGAGCCCCGCGCCCGGCGAAAAGGCGTCGGAAAAGATTTCGCAGACGCTCTGCGCGAAATTGTCCCGGCAGACGAAAATTACTGCGGCACAGGCCGCAATGTACAGAAGGCTCATGCCGGGCACGAGAAGTGAGGCGACGTTCCCGAGACGCTTCAGGCCGCCAAGCAGGACCGCAGCCGCGAGCAGCGCGACAATTATCCCGACGGCCAGCGGGAAGCCTTCGCCGGTCTGCACATCCAGCGCCCCGGCGAGAGTGGCCAGGGCGCTTTGTATTTCAGCCGACTGCACTGCGCTGCCCATGCCCAGAGCCGCAAGAGCGCCGGCAGCGGAAAATATGCCGGCGAGCGGCCGGAACTTTGTTCCCAGGCCGTTTTTTATGTAGTACATCGGTCCTCCGACGCGCTCGCCTCGCTCATCCCGCTCGCGGAATTTTACAGCCAGGAGCACCTCGGCGTATTTTGTGCCCATGCCAATGAGCGCGGATACCCACATCCAGAAGAGCACGCCCGGCCCGCCGAGCGACAGCGCGAGGGTGACTCCGGCAATGTTGCCCGTGCCGACGGTCCCGCCCAGCGCGGTGGACAGGGCCTGCAGGGGCGACATGCCGCCTGTGCCGCCGCTGCGGACAAAGCGCCGGAGCGTCCCGCCAAGACATGCGCCGGGATGCCTGAACTGTACAAAACCGGCGCACCGGCTCAGGTATAGCCCCGCTCCTGTGAATATGCCCAGCGATACAGGCCCCCATATGAGCGCACCGAGCTGCCTCAAAAATTCCACGCGCACACCCCCTGACGGAAGTATATGCGTTTCGCGCGGGGATATTGACGCGCGCTACGCCGGGGATTATACTGAACGTATGGACAATGAACTCGAACAAGTGAAAAAGCGTCTTGCCGAGCTCTCGCGCCGGGCTCAAAAGCGCGGAGAGGCGGCGGCCTCCGACTTCCTTACCCCCGCCGAGCAGGCGGAGCTGACCCGGCTTGGCCTCGAGCCCTACGTTTTCGACGGCGGCTGGGAGGGCGCGGAGCGGCGCTGCGCCGTTTTCCTGCCGTGGGAGGGCTGCGAGTGGGAAAGCCGCGTCGTCTGCCTAGAGATAGCGCCCGCCAACGTCAGGTTTGCCGAGGAGCTCACGCACCGCGACTACCTGGGCGCTCTCATGGCCCTCGGCATAAGGCGGGAGGCCATGGGCGACATCCTCGTGCGCGGCAAGACGGCCTGGCTCTTCTGCCTCGACACCGTCGCGGAGTACGTCTCCGCACAGCTCGGCGAGGTGCGGCGAACAACCGTGCGGGTGAAAACCGCCGACCCGGCCGCTGTAGAGCCGCCCGAGCCGCCCAAGGAAACGGTGGTAAACGTGAGCTCTCCGCGTCTCGACGCGCTGGTCGCCGCCGTCTACCGTCTCTCGCGCGCGGAATCGCAGCGGCTCTTTGAGCGCGAGCTGGTGCTTGTGAACTCGCTTCCGGCCCGCGGCCCGGGCGCAGAGGCGAAGAAGGACGACATCATATCCGTACGCGGGCACGGGCGCTTCCAGTATCTCGGCGGGGCCGGAGAGACGCGCAAGGGCCGGCTCAAAGCGCGGGTGCGGGTGTATTAGGCGGCCGTTTTCGACAGTATCAGAGCCGCCGGTCATTCCGGCGGCTCGGTTTTATTATATTCGCTTTTGGCCCTGCGGTCTGCTGTGACAAGCGCGAGAGCAAGGACGCAGACAGAGAGGCAGAGTCCCGCTACTCCGCCGGCCAGCAGGCCGATAAGCACCATGACCGCCCCGGAGACGACCAGCGCACGCCCCGCGTGGCGCTGCGCGAGGCTCCATGCGCGCTCGTTCGACATGCTCCACTTTGTGCGGTAGCCGGCGAGGGCGTTCATGCGCAGCTTCGGCATGAGGTTCCCGACGGGGATGAATACCGCGCCGAGGACTATGTTGGTCAGCTGCCAGATGTCGAGGCCGTAGAGCGAGAGCGCTTCCGCGCGCGTCACGGCGCAGTAGGTGAAGTAGACGGCCATTGCGTCGAAGAGCGCCAGCACGCAGACGGTCGTCCAGCGCATGACGCGGCGGTTTACGCCGCTGTTGTCGGGAACCGCGACGGTGAGCACGGCCATGATCCCGCGCACAAAGAGCACAATGAGCGGCCATATTACCAGTTCCCACTTGCTGCCCAGCCTGTCGAGCTCGCCGGCGGCGTTCCAGTGCCCGCCAATCTGCTCCGGAGCGGCGTAAATCGCGGCGGCGCAGACGGCTATCGGCAGAAGCGTCAGTATATTCGCGGCGAGCTTGAGGTACTTTTCCGTTTTCCCGTTCACTTGTCGTACTCCTCCCGGTTCCCGAGCGTCTTATAATACGCCCATTTTGCGTAGCGGCAGTCGACTATCAACATTATGGCGGTCACGGCTAAGAGCGCGATGAAGCTGCGTATGTCGGGCATGAGCTGCGCGCATATTATTATAACGACGCCGCCCGCTATCATGCTTTTTCCGCCGAAGCGCTGGCAGAGCGCCCAGGTCTCCTCATTCTTCATGCTGTAGCGTGTGCGCAGCCCGACAGTGGAGTTGAGCCGCAGCTTGGGCAGCATATTCCCATACGGTATCAGGCTGAGCCCCGCAAGGGACATTGATATCTGCCATACGGCGGAGTTGTAGTCGTCTATGTCGAAGTCCCGGCTGATGGAAAAGCGCATGAAATACAGCGAGAGGAAATCCATAAGCGCGAGGGCTGCAATTGTTGACGACACTATGTACCGCGCGTTTTTCTCTCCCTCGCGGTCCTTTGCGCGCACCAGCTTCTCAATTCCGCCGAGCAGCATACGCAGCAGCAGTATGATTCCCGGCCAGAGCAGTATTTCCCACTTGCTCCCCATTCGGTCGGCCTCTCCGGCAAAATCCCAGTGCGCGGGTATCTCGTCCGGCGCTAGCGCGAGGGCAATTATCGCCGCGGCGAAAGGGAAGAGGGTGAGGAGGTTAATTATTAGCCTTGACCGCTTCATCACTCTCACCCCGGCGCAGCTCCGTGAGCCAGACCAGTGCCTCGTCGAGGACCGTGAGGTCGGGCTCATAGTAGATAAAATTCCCTTTTCGCGTCTCGCGCACCAGCTCTGATTTCTTCAGCTTCGCAAGATGATAGGAGAGCGCCTGCGGGCTCGTGCCCAGCGTCTCCGCAAGCTCGCCGGCGGACCTTTGGCCGCGCCGCAGCTCCTGCAATATCTCTCTGCGAGTCTCGTCGGCGAGAGCCGCGAGTATTTCTCTATAGCCCATCAGACATCACTCTATTTCAAAAATTCTTTAAATATAGCTTACCATACTTTCCCTGTAAAGTCAAGACGAAGGGCCGCGCTCATGCGCGGCCCTTCAGATGTGCGAATTTTTCCTTGGTTGCCATTCCTCCGCGTATATGCCGCTCGGCCTTGTTCTGGTCCAAGAGCTCTCTGACACGGCTGCTCAACTCGGGACTCACGTTTTCGAGCCGCTCGGTGATGTCCTTGTGGACGGTGGACTTTGAGACGCCGAACTTTTTCGCAGCCGCGCGTACCGTCGCGCGGTTCTCGGTTATGTACTCCGCCAGGCGCAGGGCCCGCTCCTCTATGTCAGTCCTCATTTTCACCACTCCCGGCTAGTCGTGATGAAGTATATGAGCGTCACAAGGGCAATTATTCCGCAGCCGCTGTCCCATATTTCCAGCCGGCGGACACGCTTAATACATTCTTAACTTGCCTTGCAGCGCTCTCTGTATTATAATGCTTCATACAGCAAAAAAACTGGACTCCGGAAGAATTCCGGAGCTTTTACGGGAAAGAGCGTGTCGAACTTGCGCGAATATTCCCGACAGGGTTGAAAATTTTTTGAATTCCTGGGTTTATGCTTAAAATACCGGAGAGGGCTGGCCCTCATCTGTAAAGCCGGGAGGAATCATGAAGTTACTTATACTGACCTGCAGCACTGGCGGAGGACATACCAGTGCTGCTAAAGCGATAGCGCAGTCGGCCGAAGAATCCGGCTGCGAGTGCGTTATAGTTGACGCGCTGAAGTTTCTGCCTGGGGTTGACGGGAAGGTGATAAGCCATGGCCATACCTTCGTATACCGTCATTTGCCGAGACTCTTCGGAATGGGATATAAATTTGAACGCCGAGGAGGCGCGAGGGCCTTCCGGGTGGAATGCGTGCGCGGGGCAGGGAACCTTGGAAACTACATAGCGGAGGGCGAATTTGACGCCGTCGTAAGTGTCCATGTGTTCGCGTCCTTTATGCTTGCCGCTCTGAGGAAGCGCGGCCGGCTTGAGCTGCCGTGCGTAAATGTCGCCACGGACTATACCTGCAGTCCGGGATTCGCGGAGTGCAGGCTTGACCTCAACTGCGTGCCGCATGGACTGAGCGAGGAATTTGTAAGCTGCGGGCTTGCTCCGGAAACAGTTTTGGAGACCGGTATACCCGTGGCGAGGGAATACGGCGAGAACCTGCCTCAGGCCCTGGCGCGAAAGAGCCTCAACCTGCCCGAAGAAGGGGCGCTGGTACTGCTGATGTGCGGTTCGATGGGCTGCGGACCCATGGAGTGGCTGGCCGGAGAACTGAGCCGGGCCCTGCCGGAGGGGACGCTTGTGGCGGCCCTGTGCGGCACTAATGAAAAGCTGCGGACTGCACTGGAGCGTTCCGGTCCGAAAAGTGTGCTGACTGTTGGATATACTAAGCAGGTAAGCCTCTGGATGGACGCCGCGAACCTTATTATTTCCAAGCCCGGAGGACTGACCAGCAGCGAGACAATGGCCAAACGGCTGCCCATGCTGATTGTAGACGCGGTGCCGGGCGTCGAAACAAAGAACCTCGAGTATCTTACCGGCCGCGGCTGCGCGCTGCATGTCCCGGTTGAGGACATTCCGGCCACGGCATGCGCGGTCATTGACGGCCGCCTGGATGTCTCGGGCATGAGAGCGAATATTGGGGAGATTTTTCCCCATGGCGCCGCAAAGCGCGTAACTGAAGCAGTTTTTGAACTTGCGAGGGTGAAACAGGGGTAATTCCATTGAATAAGGATATAATCAGGGAGTATTTTTCCATACCTAATCTCCTGAGTTACTTCAGGCTTATACTGATACCGGTCTACCTGCTTGTGTATTTTAATGCCGAAGAGCCGAAGGACCTCGTATGGGCGGCTCTTGTAATCGCGGTTTCGGGCCTTACCGACATGTTCGACGGGAAAATAGCGCGGCACTTCAACATGATAACGGAGTGGGGCAAGCTCATTGACCCGGTGGCGGACAAGCTGACGCTGGCCGCGGTGGCTTTGAGCCTGGCCTTCCGTTTCCCTCTGATGCGCCTCGTTTTCGCGCTTTATGTGGTTAAGGAGGCCTTCATGGGCGTTATGGGCCTTATAATGCTCAGGCGGGGCTCGAAGCTGAATGGAGCCATGTGGTACGGAAAGGTATGCACTGCTGTGACATATCTGGTCATATTTGTACTGCTGCTCTTCCCTGAACTGCCGCCCTGGGCGCAAACTCTGCTTATAAGCCTGCAGATTGCCGTCACGCTGATGGCCTTCGTGCTCTATGCAGCGTATTACCGCCGCGCATGGAAAGACGCAAAGAGGAAAAAAGCATGAACAAAGCCGCCCGTACAAACGGGCGGCGTTTTTGTCAGGAGGGATTTTTGATGGATTTGGAGCTTTGGCTTGAGAATTGGAAAACCGCGGTGCTGGCTTCGTTCGGAGCCGGACGGGTGCGCTTTATGGGCATACAGGGCAGCCGCGCTAGGGGAGAAGCGAAGGAGGGCAGCGATATAGACGCCGTGCTCATACTAGACGAGCTGTCGGCGGAGGATTTGCGTGAGTACAGAGATTGTACGGCTGGACTGCCTGAGCGTGACAGGCTCTGCGGCTTTGTTTCGGGCGAAACGGAGCTCATGAGCTGGCCCCGGTCAGAGCTCTTTTCGTTCTTCCTTGATACCGTTCCGGTTTACGGCGCGCTTGACGGATATGCCGGGCGCATAACGCGGGAGGATGTGCGGACGGGGGCGCATATTGCGGCCGGCGGGATATACCACGCGTGCGTACACGGAGCGCTGTTTGAGAGGGAAGAGGCATTGCCGGACGAGCTGTGCAAAAGCGCTTTCTTCGCTCTTCGCGCCGTACATTACCTTGAGACCGGAGAGAGGCTGCGCACGCGCTGTGAGCTGGCGGATGCAAGGCCGTATGAACGGGATCTGATATACGGCGATTTGAGCGGAGATTTGGACGCCCGTTTAAGCAGGCTTATGACCTGGTCCGCCGCCCTGATGAGGAGGCTGGCCTGAAAACGGAAAGCAAAATGAACGGTTCCCGGGAGGTTGGGAGACCGTTCATTTGCTTTTTTGCGGACGCTCTCAGCGTTCGGATTTCCAGCCGAGCAGGAAGGCGGAGTTCACTATAACCAGTACGCTTCCGGCGTTGTGTACGAGCGCGCCGATTACGGGGCCCAGTATGCCCGTAATAGCCAGGCCTATGGCCAGGAAGTTCAAAAACATTGAGAAGGCGATATTCAGCCTGATAGTCCTCATCATTCGCCTGGAGAGTCTGAGAAGATGGGGGAGCTCGGATATGTCGTCGTTTACAAGCGCTATATCCGCCGCGTCTATGGCTATGTCGCTGCCTATTCCGCCCATGGCTATGCCGGTGTCCGCGCGCTTGAGCGCGGGAGCGTCGTTTATGCCGTCGCCTATCATGCAGACGGGAAAGCCTTCGGCACGGTAACGGTCTATGTAATCTATCTTGTCCTGCGGAGGCACTCGGCGTGTACGTCGTCAATGCCGACTCTGGAGGCGATGCCGTGAGCTGCGCCGGGGTGGTCGCCGGTCAGCAGCACGGGCACGGCTCCGGCCTCTTTTATGTTGAGTATGACCTCCGGAGCGTCGGCTCTGAGCGTGTCTGACAGGGCAATAATTCCGGCCGCCCTGCCGTCCACGGCGAGATAAACCGCCGTGGCGCCCTCGTCCGTCAGCCTGGATGCAGCCGCAGACATCCCGCCGGTTACCACGGCGCCGGACTCGCTGAGCAGCTCGGCGCGTCCCGCGAGAACCTGACGGCCGTCTACGGCGGCGCTGACGCCGCGCCCGGGAAGCATTCTGAATTCTGCGCTGTCAGGGATTTGCAGTCCGCTTTTGCGGCAGCAGTCAACTATCGCGCGGCCGAGGGGATGCTCGCTGCGCGCTTCCGCGCCCGCGGCAAGGGCATAAAGCTCCACGTCGCTCAGCTCCGGCAAAAAGCTTTTAATGCAGGTCACTTGCATTTCACCGCGCGTCAGCGTGCCGGTTTTGTCAAAGCAGACGCGCTTGACCGTGGCCAGGCGTTCAAGAGCGTCGCCCTCGCGCACGAGGAAGCCGTGCCTGGTGGCGTTGCCTATGGCCGCCATTATTGCCGTCGGCGTGGCAAGCACAAGAGCGCAGGGGCAGAACACGACAAGAATGGTTACGGCGCGGAGGATTTCTCCTGTCACGCCCCAGGTGACTGCGGCGGCGCTGAGCGCGATTACGACTATCCAGGTTGCCCATCTGTCCGCCAGACCGACTATCTTGGCCTTGCCGGCGTCGGCGCTCTGTACGAGACGTACCATCCTCTGTATGGAGCTGTCCTCTCCAACGCGTGTGGCACGCATGTCGAAAGAGCCGAAGCGGTTCACGGTGCCGGAACTGACCTCGTCGCCGGCCGACTTGTCAACGGGCAGACTCTCGCCGGTCATGACGCTCTGGTCTACGGAGGTGCTGCCGGAAATGACGACGCCGTCCACGGGAATCGTTTCGCCGGGAAGGACACGCAGTATGTCTCCGGCTTTTACATCCGTGGCGGGTATAAGCTCTTCGCCGCCGCCGGCAACGCGCCGGGCGGTCTGCGGAGTCAAATGTACCAGCCGCTCAATTCCAGCGCGGGCCTTTGAAACGGTCAGGTCCTCCAGCAGCGCGCCGAGCTGCATTATGAATGCGACCTCGCCCGCGGCAAAATCCTCGCCGGTGCACACCGACGCAATCAGCGCAAGGGAGACAAGCACGTCCGCCTTAATGTCAAAAACCGTTATCAGCCCTATGACGGCCTCCAGAATTATCGGCACGCCGCACAGGATGATGGCGGCCCACGCCGCATCGAAAGGAAGAGGCGGGAGGTCAAAGAGACTTATCAGCAGCGAAAGGCCTCCGATAACCAAAAAGGCAATTTCCCGCTTTATACCTCCGAATTCCACAACGGCCTCAAGGACTTCAGCCACTTTATACCTGACAGATTTCATTCGCAGCACCTCATATACCTATGGGGGTATGGGTATATAGTAACAGGAGACGGCCGGACTGTCAAGTAAAAAAGGCCCGGACAGCCGGGCCTTGAGCTTTAGAAATTGGAGAAGCGCTCCACGGCTTTCGTGAAGCTCTCTATGGTCTTTTCGGCGTCGCCGTGTTCAATGCCGTCACGGACGCAGTGCTTGATGTGCCCCTCCAGCACCACCTGACCGGCCTTGTGAAGGGCGCTCTTGGCGGCGTTTATCTGGGCGAGCACGTCTTCGCAGGGGACGTCCTCGTCTATCATCCGGTCTATGGCCTGCACCTGGCCGATGATGCGCTTGAGCCTCCTGTGGAGATTCTCGGAATCCATACACTGCCTCATTGCGCGTCCTCCTCGTCAAAGGCCCTCAGGCCGGCGACAGAGCTTATAGGCAGCGAGAAGGTCACTGCGCCCGCCTCTGTGCCGGGGCCGCAGTTCTCGGTTATTGCGCGCATTATGGCGGCCTTTTCTATTGAGCGGGCGACAATGATTATAAGCTCTTTTTCGTCCGCCAGATGTACGCCGAGGAACTTTTCACTGAGCTTTCCGCCGGTGCCCTTCGCGTGAAGCACCGTGCCGCCGGACGCTCCCGCGGAACGGGCCGCATCCATAACCGGGTCGGTGTGGCCCTCGTTTATGACCGCCAGGATGAGCTCGTGGTCGAACTTGAAATCAGGCGCGCCTTCATCAGGCTTTGCGCCGCCGGTTATATATGCCAATGTGCGTCCACCTCCTACGGACTTTATGGGTATTGCAAGCAGTATGCCGTTGCCGGGCACGTCAATGAAGAGCCTGCGCTTCGCGAGACGCATGAGCTGGCCTGTCATGCTTCCGGAAGCGACGGTCATGAGAAGCGCTTTTTCCTTGGCCTCCAGGCCGTACAGGTCGAGCGTTTCGCTGCTTGCCGTGCCGCGCGCCAGCATGGCGAGCACAATAGGAAGGCCCTGGCCCTCAAACAGCTCCGACATGGCCTCGGCACGGTCACGGTCAACTACGGCCGCTATCAGATTCAAAATCATGCGCCCACCTCCCAGAGCTCTATCACGTCGTCGCCAAGGCTCTCGACAGCCTGCTCTAGCGCGGCTTCACGCTCGGCTGCGCGGCTGGAGCGCAGCTTGAAGATGACGCCCATAATCTGCACTGTTATGAGAGGAGTCATGGCCACGAGGGCTACAAGCCCGAAGGCGTCGGTCATGACGTTGCCGCCGGCCGCATCCGCCGCTCCCATGGCGAGAGGCAGCATAAAGGTCGCCGTCATGGGGCCGGAAGCGACGCCGCCGGAGTCGAAGGCGATGGCCGTAAACATTTTGGGCACGAAAAAGCTCAGCGTCAGCGCCAGCACATACCCGGGCACCAGGAACCAGAGTATGTTGATGCCGATGAGCACCCGCAGCATGGCCAGACCGTTGGCGGCGGCGATGGCGGCGGAGAGACTGATGCCCATAGCCTTTTCGCTGACCGCCCCGGCGCTCATCTCCTCAACCTGCCTGTTCAGCACGTGCACCGCGGGCTCCGCGCGGATTATGAACCAGCCCATAAGCATGGCGACCGGTACCAGCAGCCAGCTCCAGTCGCTTGCAGCTATTTCGCTGCCGAGCAGCGTGCCCAGGGACGAAAATCCGACGTTGACGCCGGTAAGAAAGAGCACCAGGCCGACATAGGTGTACAGCACGCCTATTACTATCTTCAGAAAGGGCAGGCGCCTGAGCTTGAGCGAGACAAGCTGAAAAATGAGGAAAATCACTACAATGGGAGCAAGAGCCATTGCAACCTCGAACATGTAGTGAGGTATGGCGGTTATGTAGCTTGTGCCCAGAGCGACGGTATCCGACCATGAGGTTACCGCCTGAGCGGACATGTCCGCCGTTTCGCCCTCGTAGGCGAAGCCGAGCGTGAGAACCGCCAGTATCGGGCCTATGGAGCACAGGCCGACGAGGCCGAAGGAATCGCTCTCCGCGTTCTTATCCGAACGTATTGAGGCAACGCCGACGCCGAGCGCCATTATGAACGGCACGGTCATCGGCCCCGTGGTTACTCCGCCGGAATCAAAGGCGACGGAGAGGAAGTCGGGGTCGGAAAAGGCTGCGACGGCAAATACTATGATGTAGAAGCCTATCAAAAGCCACTTGAGGTCAATTCCAAACAGTATGCGCAGCATGCTAAGCACCAGAAAGAAGCCCACGCCCACGCTTACCGTCAGCATAAGCACCCAGGTGTTGATGTGCGGAACATTGTTGGCCAGCACCTGCAGGTCCGGCTCCGCGACAGTAATCGCTATGCCGAGAATGAAGCTGAGTACGATAATCAGCGGCAGATTGCGGGACTTTGTCATGCGCGAGCCGAGATGGTTTCCTATCGGAGTCATGCTCGCTTCCGTTCCGAGCGTGAAAAGCCCCATGCCGGCGATAAGCAATATGACCGCAATGACGAAAGCCAGCATAAGGTCGGTTGAAACCGGCACGAAGAAGAGACAGAGCAGCGCGACAATCAGGGCGATAGGCGCGACGGACGCTACGGATTCACGAAGCTTTTCATTCAGTATTGTTTTTATCCGCATCAGTTTCCCCCTTTACATTCTGCTTTGCCGCCATTCGAAGGCAGGCCATGCCTATGCCGAGTACGATTGCGAAGGCGAAGAGCACACGTGGATAAAACCAGATGTACTCGAAAATTGAGAGCACGGCTATTCCGCAAAAGGCGGAGCATGTGGCCATAAGAGCATATCTGAGCTCGCGGCTGCGAGTGCGTATTATGGCGAAGCAGCTGTCTTTAACATGCCTGAGCATGAGCCACATGAAACCGGCAAAGCCGACGACGCCCCATTCGACGAAGAGCTCAAGGTAAAGCATCTGCGAGTGGTAAACGCCCTTGGTGGCTCCGGCCAGGGCATATTCGGGATAGAGGCAGGCAAAGGTATTGGGACCCATGCCGATACCGGTGAGGCCGTAGTCGCCTATCATGTGCAGTATGCCCTGCCAGGCCACAATGCGGTGGTTGGCAGAGGAGTCGTGCGAGTTGAAGATGGTGGAAAAGCGGGTCAGTATGCTGTCGGGCAGGAAGGGCACGGCCAGCAGGCAGACGACTATTGCGGGCGGAATAAGGCGCTTGTCCAGATAGTAGACAAAGACGAGCGCAGAGACCATTATGCTCAGCCAGCCGCCGCGGCAGTAGGTCATCACAAGCGCCAGCAGAGGGAGGCAGAGCGCGCCGCAGGCGAAGAGCCGCGCCGTGGGGTTTTTCCTCTGCATGGCCCAGGAGACGCACAGCGGCGTGAAGAGCACCAGAAATTCCGCGTAGTTATTCGGGTTATCCAGAGTGGAGTAAACGCGGCCGGGCACGCCGACGTTGAGCTCAAGGTCGGTGTACGATGCGCTGACGTCCACGCCTATGAAGCGCTGCGCAACTGCGTAAAGGGCCGTGAAGATAACGGCGGAATATATCCAGCGCATAACGCGCTCCAGCCTGCGCGTATCCGCCAGATCGGCCGCGGCGATGTACGTCAGCAGAAAGGCGGTCGCAAAGAACATGAGCACGCGCACGCTGTCGCCCAGGTCGCTTGTGAAGATAAGGCTGGTGAGACATGCTATTACGAAAAGCAGGAACGGAAAGCCAAGCTTGAGCGGGCTCAGCGCCTCACGCGCGCCGGACGCGGCCATAAGAAAATACAGGGCGAAGAGCCCGAGCGCGCCGAGCAGAGCATAGCCGTTGGACCAAAGGGCATGGGGCGCGCAGAACATGACGAATATGAAGGCGCAGAGCAGGAATTCAAAGCTGCAGATATGCGAGCCGGACGCTGCGCGTACCAGCAGGCTAGTCCGCGCGGGAGTCCTGAGCGCGTTCATGAGTCGGGAAAAGACGCCGACGAGCCGGCGCCAGACGAAGTCTATTACCCTGCCGGTTACGCTGCACGCGTAATAGACCTCAAATCTGGGCGCGCGGGCCAGGAAGCGAACTATGCCGCTGTGATGAAACGCGCGGGAAAACGGGCGGTAAATTGCCCGAAGCAGGCTGAAAATGGCGCTGCACAGCCAGAAGCCGTACAGCTTGCCAAGGACGCTTGTGCGAAGCAACGGATTCACCTCGCTTTACATTTTGTCCGCCGCGTCCTTACTCAATCACTTCAATTCCGGCTATGTCAAGAAAGAGCTTGCAGTCGCCGAAATAGACGCTTGCCGACTGGCCCACGCCGTAGAGCACGCCGCCGATGGTGACGCCGTGGCTGCTGACGGTGCCTGTGCCCTCGCAGACCAGGCGCACGGAGCGGTAGCCCTCGCGGGCTATCTCCACGACCTCGCCGTTGGCGTCGGTAATGGCGCTCATGGAGTCGCCGGTCGTCCAGTCTACGAGAGTGCCGAGCGTGACCTGATTGGAGGAGTCCCAGGCCTCGCAGCCGGCCTCAAGCTGGTCTACCACAAAGGTGGGGGATTCCTCGCAGAACATGGTTATGCGCACGTTCTGGGTGTTGGCGGCTGTGCTGTCCGGGCCGAAAAACTTCATGCCTATGAAGGCCGCGGCGGCGAGGATGATTATAACTATCAGCAGGTCCACGATGTTGACCTTGCCAAAGAGTCTGCCTTTTTCGTCAATCATTTGTTTTTACCTCCGGGGTTAATCTTATTGATAAGCGCGGAAAACGTCCCAGGCCAGTTTGCCAAGGTCAAATTCCTCGTCGATTTTCCTTCCTGCCGCTGCGGAGAGCTCCGCGCGCAGGCTGTCGTTCTCCATTATCTCCAGAATTGACCGTGCAAAGCCGTCGGCGTCTCCGTAATTCACGACGCGTCCGCAGACAATCCCGGTCTCGGCGAGGTCGCGGTTGCCGCCGACGTCGGTGACAACCAGGGGCAGGCCCGCATTCATGGCCTCGAGTATTGCGAAGCTCATTGCCTCGTTGCAGCTGCTGGTGTTGAGATAGAGGTCGCTTGCGCGCAGAATCTCCGCCGTGTCGCTGCGAAAGCCGGCCTGTATGACCCGGGCGCCCAGGCCCAGCTCATGCCTGCGCTGCGCTATGTGCTCGTAGAGCTCTCCGTCGCCGCATATTACGCAGCGCCATGGCCTGTCCGTGAGCTCGCTGAGCCGCGCGAGAGAATCGAGCAGGAAGTCGAGCCCCTTTTCCGGCGCGTAGCGGGCGAAGATGCTGAGCATGAAGTCGCCGTCCTGAACCCCAAGCGTGAAGCGCGCAGTGTGGTCGCGCGAGCGGTCGAGCGCGGGCTCTACGCCGTTATAGATGACCTCTATGCGTTCGGGGCAGACGCCGTTTTCAATCATTATGTCGCGTCCCTCGCGGCAGACGGCGATAATCCTGTGATTGCCCGGCGTAAAAATACGGTTCAGTATGCGCCAGCGCGCCCCGGAGCGAATGGTCAGGTGATTGGTGTACACCACGCGCACGCCTTTATACCGCCTCCGTGCGAGCAGGGCGATAATGTTCTCGCGCGGGTACTGGGCATGTATTACCTCTATGCCATGTCGGGCACAGTAGTCCGAGAGCTTGACCGCGCTTTTGAGAGCGCCGGACCGGTCCATGTCCAGCCGCAGCGAGGGGATGCCCATAGCGGCCATTTTCTCACTGAGCTCGCCGGGGACATTGTAGGCGAAATGGCACTCATGGCCGGCTTCGGAGAAAATGCGCACAAGATTCTCAACATATTTTTCTGTTCCGGCTTTTCCGGCAAAGTTAATCAGATACAGCAGCTTCATATTGCAGCCTCCGCAAAGCAATCCATAAAATTATATAATAATTTCCCCTTAAACGTCAAGGCGGCTGTTGTTAACAGACCGTAAATATGGTATCATATCCGCAAAGCGGATATGATACTTGGATTTCAGATCCTTTTTCTCGCCCCTGACGGGGCAACCGAAAAAAGATGACACATTATACCATAACGACCGCGCCGTTATGGTATAATAGTCCGGCCGGAGACGGAGAACGGAGTGAAAGAAATGACTGAAAAGCTTTATTATACAGACGGAGAAATGCGTTCGTTTACCGCCCGCGTCGTGAGCTGCGAGCCGGATAACGGAGCCTACGCCCTGGTGCTGGACCACACCGCGGTTTTTCCCGGGGGCGGCGGACAGGAGGCCGATTCGGGCAGTCTCAACGGCCTGTCCATAATCGGCATGCGCGAGGATGGCGGGACGGTATATCACATTCTGCCGGAGCCCGTTGAACCCGGGAGCTGCGTTAAAGGGACGGTGGACTGGACGCTCAGGTTCCCGCGTATGCAGGGCCACTCCGGAGAGCACATTTTTTCCGGAACGGTGCACCGCCTCTTCGGGGGAGAAAACGTGGGCTTTCACATGGGCGCCGAGGTCATGACGCTGGATTTTTCCGTGGAGCTCGGCGCCGCTGAGCTGGCCCGCTGCGAATATGAGGCCAACCGCGCCGTGTGGGCCAATCTGCCCGTAAAGTCCCTGCTTCCGGCGCCGAAAGAGCTTGAGGCTATGGAATACCGCAGCAAGAAGGAGCTCGACGGACTTGTGCGCATAGTGGAGATACCAGGGGTGGACCGCTGCGCCTGCTGCGCGCCGCATGTTGCCCGCACGGGGGAGATAGGCGCAATAAAGGTCCTGGATTCCATGCGCCACAGAGGCGGGACGAGAATAAGCCTCGTCTGCGGGGAGCGCGCGTACAGGGATTATGCCGCGCTGCACGGCGTGAACGCGCGCGTCTCGGCGATGCTTTCCGCCAGGCGGCTTGAGACCGACGCCGCCGTCGAGAGGATGCAGCGCGAAGGCGAGGCGCAGCACGCGGAAATAACCCGCCTGCGCCGCGAGCTGCTTGCGCTCAAGGCAGCGGCCCTGCCCGAGACGGAGGGGAATATCTGCATATTTGAGCCGGACATGGACAACGTAACTCTCCGCGAGCTGGTAAACGCCGGGGTTGAAAAATGCGGCGGCGTCTGCGCGGCGTTTTCCGGAACTGACGGGGAATATAAGTACATAATAGGCAGCAGGACAGCCGACCTGCGCGCGGCGTCCCGGGAAATAAATGCGGCCATAGACGGCAGGGGAGGCGGCTCAAGCGCGATGATACAGGGAACCAGCCGCGCCCGGCGCGAAAAAATTGAGCATTTCTTTCTGAGCGAATAGCCGGATGTGTGCAAAGCGCTCTTGTATTTGGCCGCCCGCGTTGTTATAATAGGCGTTGAGGTGTCACATGAACGATTTTGAAGCCATATTGCGCGGCCTGGACTGGTCGGTGCCCGTTCAGCTGCTGCTGTCCGTGCTGCCGGCGCTCATCTGCATAACCCTGCACGAGTGCGCCCACGGATATGCCGCGTACCGCCTGGGCGACGATACCGCCAGGCGCGCCGGAAGGCTTACGCTCAACCCTTTGAAGCACATTGACGTGATGGGCCTTCTTATGCTGGTGGTGTTCCGCTTCGGCTGGGCAAAGCCCGTGCCGGTGAACATGTATAATTTTAAAGACCCCAGGGGCGGAATGGCCATAACCGCCGCCGCAGGGCCGGTTGCGAACCTGCTGATTTCAATAGCCGCGCTTTTTATATACGGACTGCTGTTCATACCGCTTGCCGGGAAAGAGTGGGGCTGGTATGTGCTCGAGAGCGTGTACATGACTGCCTATCTGAGCCTGACCCTTGCGCTTTTCAACATAATACCGATACCGCCGCTGGATGGAAGCAAGGTGCTGTACTCGTTCGTCTCCGAGCGCAGCTACCGCAAGCTGATGTATTACGAGCGCTACGGCATGATAGCGCTGCTGATACTGGTTGTTGTTTCGAACCGGCTGCCGGTTGACCCGCTCAGCGCCGCGGCAAACTGGGTGTTTGACAGAATCTTTATTGCTGCGCAGTGGGGCTTTGACCTTGTGAGGCTGTTTGTATGAGTATGGACCCTACTTTCCGCCTTGAAGGCGTTGTACACGAGCGCGATACGCTCGCAGACTTTGAAGGCCCGCTGAGCCTTATTCTGCAGCTGCTGAGCAAGAACAAAATAGAGATACGCGACATCTCCGTAAGCGAGATACTGGAGCAGTATCTCGCCTATCTGGACGAGATGCAGCGCATGGATTTGGAAATCGCAAGCGAATTCGTCCAGATGGCTGCCTATCTGCTGTACATAAAGACGCGGACGCTGCTGGCGGCCGAAAAAGAGGTAAGCGAGCTCGAACAGCTGATGAGCAGCCTCGAGCAGCTGAAGGCCAAGGGGGCCCGTGAGGCGCTGAAAGCCATCCTGCCGCAGTTTGCCGAAATGAGCGAGAACGGCAAGGACCTCTTTACCCGCGCGCAGGAGCCTCTCTCGCCGGCGGCCAGGGTGTATGATTACCGGCACGAGCCCGCGGAGCTGCTTGCGGCGCTCTGCTCGGTGTTTATGCGTCCGGACGTAAAGCCGCCCGCTCCGCGCGAGCTGGCCAGGCTGGCCCCGAAGCGCATTGTTTACGGCGTTAGGGACAAGTCCCGCGAGATAATAGAGCGCCTTACCGCGAGAGGCCCGGCAACGCTGGGCGAGCTGTGCGCCGAGAGCCGCAGCCGCAGCGAGGTGGTCGCCACATTTCTCTCCGTGCTGGAACTCTGCGCAATGGGCAGCCTTACGATAACCGAGCGGGACGGAGCGCTGCTGCTGGAGTTTACCGGCGGCGATACCGATAAGATTCTGGAAGCGATAGAGGAAGAATAATGGACGTCAATTCACTTATCCCGGCGCTTGAAGCGGTGCTTTTCGCTTCGGGCGAGCCTGTGCCGTCGGCGCGGCTGTCGCTGGTATTCGGAGTGCCGGAAGAGGATATAATCGATATGGCGGAGACGCTTGCGCGCGAGTACGAGGAGCAGCGCCGGGGCGTGCGTCTGCTGCGACTGGGCAAATCGCTTCAGCTGTGCTCCGCGCCCGAGTATGCCAAACTGATTTCCAAGGTCATAGAGCACCGCGCGGCGCCGAAACTGTCGCCCTCCGCTCTGGAGGCGCTCGCGATAATTGCGTATTTCCAGCCGGTGACCCGCGCCTATGTGGAGCAGGTCCGCGGCGTGGACAGCTCATATACCGTCTCCAGCCTGGCGGAAAAAGGTCTCATTGAACCGGCGGGAAAGCTTGAGGCGCCGGGCCGCCCGACGCTTTACCGCACAACTGAGGCTTTCCTGCGGGTGATGGGCGTCTCGTCGCTGGACGAGCTGCCGGCGCTGCCGGATATGAACGAGACGGACGGGCTGGAAAAGCTTCAGGACGCCGTGGAAAAGCTCAAAAGCCGCGGCGAACAGCTTGAAATAGCCATGGACGGGGATAAAACGGAATAAATACATCCGTCAGGAGCTCTGGAGGTGATGGAACTGGTCGGATTGATAATACTCGCGGTGATAGCGGCTCTGCTGCTTTTGCTGCTGTTCACGCCGCTTGGCGTCTCCGTGGATTACGGGGCGGACGGGCTGAGGCTGGCCGCAAGGGTCATGGCTTTCAATCTGCAGCTCTATCCCAAGCCGGACAGGAAGCAGCGGGCCGGGAAGAACGCCGCGCCGGAAAAGAAGAAAAAGCAGGGGAAGGCAAAGGCCGGCAAGCCCAAAAAGGAAAAGCCGCCGCTTGTCACTCAGGACATGCTGCCCGAGCTGCTGAAGCTCGCCGGAAAAACGCTCTCCCGCTTCCGCCGCAAGCTTACGGTGAACCGCTTCGTCATGCACATCGTCGTCGCCGGCGAGACTGACCCATATAACGCGGTGATGACGTACGGGGCCATAAATTACGCCGTCGCAACCGTGGGAAGCGCCGCCGGACACGCCTTCAATGTGAAGAAGAGCGACATTCAGACCGGTATGGACTTCTCGGCCGCAAGCACGAGCGTAGAGGCCGGAATCACGATAACCATAAGCATAGCGAGAATCCTTGCCGTGGCGGCAGCGGCCGGCATAGGCTTTTTGAAAATCAAACGACACGCGGCGAAAGCGCAGAAAGCCGCCGCCGGGGAAAGGAAGGAAAACAATGGAACAGATGCAGACTCCGATGGCTGAATTTCTGAAAAACAGCATAGCTAAAATCAAGGAAATGGTCGACGCCAATACTGTGGTGGGCGATCCCGTGACCACGCCCGACGGCGTGACGCTGGTGCCTGTTTCCCGCGTGAGCCTGGGCTTTGCCGGCGGCGGCGGAGACCTTGTCAAGCAGCGCGACGGCTGCGTCGGCGGCAGCGGAGCCGGCATCAGGATTGAACCCGTCGGCTTCCTTGTGGTCAGGGACGGCGTCGTGCGCATGCTCAACATACAGCCGCCCGCGGTCACCACTCTGGACCGCGTAATCGACCTGGTTCCCCAGCTTCTGGACAGGGCCGAGGCCTTTATTGACAAGAAGTCCGCGCCGGCGGCCCCGGCCGCCGCAGAGGACGCGCCTCAGGCATAAGACAGCAAAAAATGCAGACAATAGCACCGCCTGACAGAAAAAGGTGGTGCTATTTTGAAGAGATTTTTAACCGCCCTGCTGCTTTGCACGGCAGTTTTGTGCCCAAAGGCGCTGGCGGACGCCTCCTCGCCTCCGCAGATCAGCGCAAAAGCGGCCATAGTGATTTGCGCTGATAACGGGAAAGCCGTCTTCGAGCTCAATGCCGACGACCGCATGCTGATAGCCAGCACGACGAAGATTATGACGGCCGTTGTAGCGCTGGAGAGCTGCGGGCTTGATGAGAGGGTGAGGATTGATTCGCGCAGCGCGGGCACCGAGGGCTCGTCCATGTATCTGCGCGAGGGAGACGTCCTCACTGTTGAAGAGCTGCTGTACGGCCTCATGCTCTGCTCGGGGAACGACGCCGCAAGCGCGCTTGCGATACATGCAGTCGGGAGCGCGGAGGAGTTCGCGCGGCTGATGAATGAGAAGGCAGAGGAGCTGGGGCTGGAGGGCACGCATTTTGCAAATCCTCACGGACTTGACGCGGAAGGGCACTACTCCACGGCCGGGGACATGGCGCGCCTCGCCGCATATGCTATGCAGAATCAGGACTTCGCGCGCATAGTTTCCACTAAAAGCGCGGTAATACAGGGGCGGGAGATACAGAACCACAACCGTCTGCTCTTTGAATACCCGGGCTGCATAGGCATAAAGACCGGGTATACCATGGCGGCCGGACGAACGCTTGTGAGCTGCGCGCAGCGCGGCGATACAAGGTTTATCTGCGTAACGCTATGCGACCGCGACGACTGGCGCGACCACGAGGCCCTCTACGACTGGGCGTTTGAAAACTATGAGTACAGGAAGGTAATTGACTCAGCTGTCTGCTACCGTGTCAGCGCGGTAAACGGAGGGGCGCCGTACGTCCGGGCGCAGGCCGAAAATGACCGCGGCGTCCTGCTCGAAAAGGGAGAAGAGGCCGAGCTTGAAATTGAGCTGCCGCCGTTCGTCATAGCGCCGGTTTCAAACGGGGAGACCGCCGGGGCCATTCGCGCCGTGAGCGGCGGGGAGACGCTGTGCGAAGTCCGGCTTGTATATACGCAGGCGCTGCCTCCGGAGGAGAGGAGCGGCCTGCTCGCCCGGGCCGCGGAGTGGCTGCGCGGTCTGGGAAAGCCCATTTATCTGACAGAGGAATAGTATGAAGGAAAGACTTCAAAAACTCATATCCGGCGCCGGTATTTGTTCAAGGCGCGCCGCGGAGGCCATGATACTGGCCGGACGCGTTAGAGTGAACGGGGAGACCGCCACGCTTGGCATGGCGGCGGATCCGGATTTGGACGCAATCGAATTGGACGGCGCGCCGCTGAAGCTGCCGAAGGAGCGCATGTATATAATGCTGAACAAGCCGCGCGGATACGTGACGACGCTGTCGGATGAGAAAGGCCGGCACACGGTTGCCGAGCTGGTGAGAAACGCCGGGCGCAGGCTGTATCCCGTGGGCAGGCTCGACTTGAACAGCGAGGGCCTGCTCATACTTACGGACGACGGAGAGGCGGCAAACGCCCTGATGCATCCGGCGCACGAAGTGGACAAGGTATATAATGTGACCGTGGCGGGGAAGGTCACGTCCCGTCAGATTTCGGCCATGGAGG
The DNA here is from genome assembly GCA_944387825.1 of uncultured Oscillospiraceae bacterium. GTDB lineage: Bacteria > Bacillota > Clostridia > Oscillospirales > Oscillospiraceae > Scatomorpha. The sequence goes on from CALXGL010000009.1 coordinate 24,365, forward strand.
CGGTGCGCGCCGTTGACGGCAGGCCGATACGCCCGCCTGCGATAAAGCTGCTGTCCTCCAGCCCGGACAGCAGCCGGCTGCGCTTTACCATACACGAGGGCCGAAACAGGGAAATACGCCGGATTTGCGAGAGCGTGAACCTGACGGTCACACGCCTTGTGCGCGTTTCGGAGGGCGAGCTGCATCTGGGAAATCTGCCCGCGGGAAAGTGGCGGGAGCTGACGCCGGCGGAGCTCGAATACTTATACGGCCTGCGCTGATGCGAATAAAGCCGCCGGCCCGGCCGGAAAGCATACTCAGGCGCCTGAATAAACTTCAAGTGTTTACATTCTGCCACTTGTAATATCAACAAAAACTGTGTAGAATAACTTCGATTAACGTTTCGCCGCTCACGGCGGCTTTACATATGGGGGCTGCAAAATGGATAAGGATATTCTGACTCTAATTTCCCGGGACAACTCGGGTTTTTCCAAGGGGCAGAGGCTGATTGCAAAATATATTCTGGAAAATTACGACAAAGCCGCATTCATGACGGCCGGAAGACTCGGCAAGACCGTGGGCGTGAGCGAGTCCACGGTCGTACGTTTTGCCGCCGAACTGGGCTTTGACGGCTATCCCGGCATGCGCAAGGCGCTGCAGGAGATGATACGTTCCCGCCTCACGAGCGTGCAGCGCATTGAGGCCGCGAAGGACATGCTCGACGACAGGAATATTCTCAAGGCCGTGCTGAGCGACGACATAGACAAGCTGCAGTCCACGCTAGAGGAGATTGACCAGTCCAGCTTCGAGCTGGTTGTAAAGAGCATTATATCTGCGAATGAGATATACATCTTCGCCTCGCGCACTTCGCGCTCACTCGCGGATTTCCTTGCGTATTATCTGGGGCTTATACGCGCGGGCGTCCACCTGGTGGACGACAACAGCGCTGCGGAGGCCTATGAGCAGCTGCTGCGCATTGGAAAAGGGGACCTGTTCATAGGCTTTACCTTCCCGAGGTACTCCTCGCGCTCCGCTAAAATCATGGGATTCGCCAAGGACAGGGGCGCGGCCACAATAGGGCTTACGGACAGCGAGAGCTCGCCGTTTTACGGCATGGCCGACGTATGCCTTTTTGCCAAGAGTGAGATGGTCTCCTTCGTCGATTCGCTTGTTGCGCCCATGAGCCTGGTAAACGCAATTATAATTGCCGTGGGAGCCGCCTCGCGAGACGCCCTTAGCGACACCTTCAAAAAGCTCGAGCAGGTCTGGAGCGATTACAAGGTCTTTGAAAATGTCGATGGCTGACGCTGTTATAATCGGGGGAGGCGCGGCGGGGACGCTTTGCGCGGCGCTAGCCGCCGGCCGCGGACTCCGCACCGTTCTGCTGGAGCCGAACCGGGAGTTGGGACGAAAGCTGCGCATAACCGGAAAAGGCCGCTGCAATGTGACAAACGACTGCACGCCGCGCGAGTTTATAGAGGCCATACCCGGTGACGGACGCTTCCTGCAGAGCGCCGTCCACCGCTTCTCGGCTCAGGACGCGATGGCCTTTTTTGAGAGCCTGGGCGTGCCGCTGAAAACCGAGCGCGGAAGACGCGTTTTTCCGGAGAGCGATAAAGCCGGGGACATAGCGGGAGCGCTTACGAGATTGTGCCATATTAACGGGGTCGAAATCCTTCATGAAAAGGCGAAAAGCATAAAAGCCGGCGGCGGGGGAGTGGAGGCCGTTATAACCGGGCGCGGCGAAATACCCTGTCGCAGCGCGGTAATCTGTACCGGAGGGCTCAGCTATCCCGGAACCGGCTCAACCGGCGACGGATACCGAATGGCGCGCGAGCTCGGACATGCGGTGAATCCGTGCCGGCCGAGTCTTGTGCCGCTGGAATCCGGCGACGCATACTGCCGCGATATGCAGGGCTTTTCTCTCCGAAACGTCACGCTGTCGGCTTACGAGGACGGCAGACTGATTTACAGGGATCTGGGGGAGATGCTGTTTACCCATTTCGGCGTCTCCGGCCCGCTTGTGCTTTCAGCTTCGGCGCATATGAGAAACTTTGGGAAGTCCGAGTACAGGCTGAGCATAGATTTGAAGCCCGGGCTGGATGAAAAGAAGCTGGACGCGCGAATTCTGCGCGACCTTGAAAAATATCAGAACCGCGAGTTCCGCAACTGCCTGAACGACCTGGCCGGACGTGCCATGGTTCCGGTGCTCGTCAGGCTGAGCGGCATACCGCCGGAGGAGCGGGCAAACTCCGTAACACGGGAGCAGCGCGCGAGGCTCGTGAGCCTGTTCAAGGCTTTCCCGGTGAGCGTATCCGGCCCGCGGCCGATTGCCGAGGCCATAGTTACGGCCGGAGGCGTAAGCACGAAGGAGATAAACCCGCGCACCATGATGTCCAAGCTGGTACCCGGCCTCTATTTTGCCGGCGAGGTGCTTGATTTGGACGCATATACCGGCGGCTACAACCTGCAGATAGCCTGGTCTACGGCCTACGTTGCGGCCAATTCCCTCAGGACGGAGGAAGAATAATGGAAGAGACACACTACTCGGTGGCAATAGACGGCCCCTCCGGCGCCGGCAAAAGCACGATAGCCAGGGCCGTGGCGGAGCGCTTCGGTTTCCGCTATGTCGATACCGGCGCCATCTACCGCACAGTTGGGCTGGCGGCGAAAAGGGTCGGATGCGCCATGGGGGATGAAGCGGCCGTAAAAGCCCTGCTGTCCGGACTGGATGTGAACATCGGCTATGGCGTGAAAGGCGAGCAGAGGGAATACCTCAACGGCGAGGACGTAACCGAGCTCATACGTACTCCGGAAATATCGAAGCGCGCGTCCGACGTGTCCGCCATGCCCTGCGTCAGAGCCTTCCTGCTGGAGATGCAGCGCAGCCTGGGACGCAGGATGAGCGTCGTCATGGACGGGCGCGACATAGGCACGGTAGTTCTGCCGGACGCGAATATAAAAATCTTCCTCACGGCGAATGTTGAGCGCCGGGCCGAGCGCAGGTACAGGGAGCTCCGGGAGGCCGGCCTGCCCGTCAGCCTGGAAGAGGTCCTGCGCGATATTGAGGCCAGAGACGAGCACGATACAAAAAGAGCGGCGGCGCCGCTCTCCGTGGCGCCGGGCGCCATAGTAGTGGATACAAGCGACTTGACGCTCGCTGAGAGCATTGAAGCGGTGTGCGGCGTTGTAAGCGCCGGGCTGGGAGCGAAGGCATGACGGGGAAAGCACAGGAAAAGAAGACAGCGAGGGAACAGACGCATCGCTGGTTTAACATCGTATATTCCATAGTTATACCTCTGGTCAAGCTGGTATTTCGCATTCGCTGCAGGGGCAGGGAGAATATTCCGCAGGGCCCTGCGGTGGTCTGTGCCAACCACTCCAATTTGCTTGACCCCCTTATTGCGGCGGGCGCCTTCGGAAAGAGGCACTTCATGCACTTTATCGCGAAGAGGGAGCTGCAAAACGTCCCGATTATAGGCAAGGTCATAGAATTGTGCGGCGTCTGCTTCGTAAACCGCGGAACCGGGGATATTACGGCTATGCGCAGCATGATGCGTTACCTTAAAAATGGGGAAAAAGTCTTTATATTCCCTGAAGGCACACGCGCGGAGGAGGACAACATGGTGGATGCTAAGACGGGAGCGGTCCGCCTCGCCTCCAAGCTGGATGTGCCCATAGTCCCGGTGTATATCCCTCGCCGCAAGCACGTTTTCGGGCGGATAGACGTGCTGATAGGCAGGCCGTATCGCGTAAAGGGCAGCAACCATGATGAGTATGAGTCCCTGTCGGACGGCATCATGGAGCATATCTATGAGTTGAGGGACGGTAAAAGCGCATGAGTACAATAACGGTGGCCGGGAGCGCCGGCTTCTGCTTCGGCGTGTCGCGCAGCGTGGAAATGGCGGAAGAGCAGCTGAAGGACGGCCCCTGCCTGAGCTTCGGCCCGCTTATTCACAATGAGAACGTAGTGGAGCATCTCTCCGAGCTGGGCCTGAGGGTGATTTCTTCGCCGGATGAGGTGCGTTCGGGCGACCGCGTCATTATCCGTTCTCATGGCGTGCCGTCGGCAGTGGAGGACGCTCTGCGTCAGGCCGGGGCGGAAATAGTAGACGCGACCTGCCCTAATGTCGCGCGCATACACAGGCTCGCGGCGGCAGCGAGCGCCGCCGGGCGCAGGGTTATAGTAATCGGCAGCTCCGGGCACCCGGAGGTGCAGGCCATCTGCGGCCGCTGTACCGGCGCATGCGTGGCCGGGAACGCACAGGAACTGGAAAAAATGCTCGAGACAAGCCCTGAAATGCGCTCGGAAGCCGTAACGGTTGTCGTACAAACCACTCAGACTGAGAAAAATCTGAAAGAGTGTGAAAAATTAATAAAAAAACTGTGTACAAACGCGGAAATATTTGATACAATATGTTCTGCTACGTCCACGAGGCAAAGTGAAGCAATCGAGCTGGCCTCAAAATGTGACGCAATGGTAGTCATCGGCGGCAGGGACAGTGCGAACAGCCTGCATCTCGCGCAGTTGTGCGCTGAGCGCTGCGCCAACACTCAGTTCGTTGAAAACGCCGAGACGCTGGATACAACAGCGTTAATTGGCGCAAACGCCATAGGCGTAACGGCGGGGGCGAGCGCTCCCTCGTGGATAATCAAGGAGGTACTGGAAAAGATGAGCGACGAGATCCTGATTCAAGAGAACCCGGCAGAAGAGACCGCGGCAGAGCCCGCAGTCGAAGCGGCAGAGCCCGTAACCGAGACGGTGGAAGAAACCGCCGCCCCTGTTGAAGAAGCCGCAAACGCGGTCGAGGAGACCGCAGCCGCAGAGAAGCCCGCGGCAGAGAAGAGCTTCGACGAAATGCTGGAGGATTCTCTTAAAACTATATATAATGGCGACAGGGTATCCGGCACTGTAGTGGCTATTACGCCCACTGAGGTCAGCGTGGACCTCGGCACGAAGTATTCCGCTTTCATTCCCACGACGGAGTTCACCAACGACGGCGCCGTCAACGTTGAGGACGCCGTTAAGGTTGGCGACAGCGTTGAGGCTATCGTAGTCCGCGTGAACGACATCGAGGGCACCGCCCAGCTCAGCAAGAAGCGTCTCGACGCGGCCAAGAGCTGGCAGGTCATCGAGCAGGCCCAGGCCGACGGCGAGATAGTCGAAGGCGTGGTAACCGAGGAGAACAAGGGCGGCGTCGTTGTCAACGTCGGCGGCGTGCGCGTGTTCGTACCGGCCAGCCAGAGCGGCCTGCCGAAGGACACTCCCATGACCCAGCTCGTTAAGACCACCGTCCGCCTGAAGATTACCGAGGTCAACCGCGGCCGCCGCCGCGTTGTAGGCTCCATCCGCGCCGTGCAGCAGAAGGAGCGCCGCGAGAAGGCCGACGCCGTCTGGAATGAGATAGAGGTTGGCAAGACCTATCACGGCACTGTGAAGAGCCTGACCAGCTATGGCGCTTTCGTCGACATCGGCGGTATTGACGGCATGGTTCACGTCAGCGAGCTGAGCTGGAACCGCATCAAGAACCCGGCCGAGGTAGTTTCCGTGGGCCAGGAGATTGACGTCTATGTTATCGGCTTCGACCGTGAGCAGCGCCGCATCTCCCTCGGCTTCAAGAAGGCCGAGGACAACCCCTGGACCAAGTTCGTCAACACCTGCTCCGTCGGCGACGTGGTCAAGGTCAAGATTGTCAAGCTTATGCCCTTCGGCGCTTTCGCCGAGGTTATGCCCGGCGTTGACGGCCTTATCCACATCAGCCAGATTGCCAACCGCCGTATCGGCAAGCCCGACGAGGTCCTGACCGTCGGCGACATCGTCGATGCGAAGATTACCGCTATCGACACTGAGAAGCAGAAGATAAGCCTCTCCATCCGCGCCCTGAGCGAGCCCGAACCGGCTCAGCGCCGTGAGCGCCGCGAGCGCAGCGAGCGTCCTGAGCGCGAGCATCGCGAGCGCCGTCCCATCGTCCCTGAAGAGGACGCCCTGGTTTATGAGGTCAGCGAGACCGGCGAAGCCAAGGGCAACATTCCCGACTTCGTTGACGACGAGACCGAGGAGTAATTTTGAAAAAAAACAGCGCCGGGTACCTTCCGGCGCTGTTTTTTTATGTTTTTTTAGAAATTTCACCTCTTTTTCCTTGCTAAAAAATATTTTCAAGTGTATAATTGTTAATGTATTAAGTGTAAGCGTTCGGGAAACGGAGGTAAAAATGACTTTCCGGGTAGGCGACCGGATAGCTCACCCGATGCACGGCGCCGGGATTATCGACAGTATTGTTACCAAGAGGATAAACGGTACGGACAGGGAGTACTATGTGCTGAAACTGCCTGCGGGGGACATGCTTGTGATGGTTCCCGTGGAGACCTGTGAAGCCATCGGGGTCAGGCCGATTGTAAAGCCGGATGAGGCAGAGAGAATTATGGGAGCAATACCTGCCATAACTGTCGAGATGACCTCAAACTGGAACAAGCGCTACCGTGAGAATATGCTGAGGATAAAAAGCGGCAACCTTATGGAAGTGGCGTCTGTTGTGAAGGGCCTGATGCAGCGCGACAGGGAGCGTGGGCTTTCCACCGGAGAACGCAAGATGCTGCACTCGGCCAAGCAGATTCTCATATCTGAAATCGTGCTCTCCGAGTGCTCCAGCTATGAAGAAGTGGAACAACGTTTGGACATTGCAATGGGTCAATAACAGGACTTGAATAACCGGCGGGCGCATCGAAGCGATGCGCCCGTTTTTATTGCCGGAGATGAAGCCTGCTGAAAAAGGTCAATGTACGCCGCGAGCTTTACAAGCATGTGTGAGCTGCGCTATAATTAACCCATGACACCCTGGAAACGAGGTAAAGCTATGCATATAAAGGCAAAAAAACTTCAGACGCGGCCGTATTGCTCCGCAGTTATCGTGGCTGCCGGGTCCTCAAGCCGCATGGGTGAGGACAAGCTGCTGATTGAACTCGGCGGCCGCACGGTTATAGAGCGCACGATGCTTGCATTTCAGTCCAGCGAGTACATTGACGAGATAGTGGTGGTAACCCGTGGGGAAAAGATACCGGTTTTCGCCGGGATTGCCCGCGACGCCGGAGTCAGCAAGCTGAAGAGCGTGGTTACCGGCGGGGCAGACAGGACGTCGTCCTCCTGGGCGGGCGTGCGTGAGTGCTCAGAGAACGCGGGCCTAATAGCGATACACGACGCGGCCAGGCCGCTTGTGACGGGGGAAATCATCGCCCGCGCGGTGACCGCGGCGCAGCAGCGCGGCGCGGCGGCGCCGGCGATAAACGTCAAGGACACAGTTCGTCAGGCGCGCGGCGGACGCGTGCTGCGCACGCTCGAAAGAGATGAGCTGTTCCTTATGCAGACACCGCAGGTTTTTCGCTCCGACCTTATAAGGGCGGCCCTGTCGGAAGCCGTTAAGCTGCAGCTTTCTCTGACCGACGACTGCGCGGCGGTAATGCTGCTGGACGCTGAGGTCTTTCTGGTTGAAGGCTCGGAGGAAAACCTCAAGCTGACGACTCCGTCAGACATATATGCGGCGGAGTCCATATTGGACAGAAGGGGGGAGCTGTGATGTTCAGGGTCGGGCACGGATATGATGTGCACAGGCTGGTCGAGGGACGCCGGCTGATTCTGGGAGGCGTGGACATACCGTATGAGCGCGGCCTGCTCGGACATTCGGACGCCGACGTCCTGGTTCACGCGGTCATGGACGCCCTTCTGGGCGCCGCGGCGCTTGGGGACATAGGAAAGCTGTTTCCCGATACGGACGAGCGCTACTCGGGCGCGGACAGCCTCAGGCTGCTCGCCGCGGTGATGGAAGCGCTGCGCGGAGCCGGGTGGTCGGTTTCAAACATAGACGCAACAATCATAGCGCAGAGGCCGAAGCTTGCCCCGTACATAGCTGAAATGCGCGCGAGAATAGCCGCCGCCGCCGGTATAGAGAGCTCGCAGGTGAGCGTCAAGGCCACGACGGAGGAAAAACTCGGATTTACCGGAGAGGGACTGGGCATAGCCGCCCATGCCGTCGCGCTTATATATTGAGCTGACAATTGCATAGGCGCTGCATAGAATGACACAAGGGCCATCGCCCTGCACTTCATGGTGGAGGTTTGTCTATATATGCAGCGCTATTTGATAATGTGCCGCTCTCTGACATATGCCCAGCGGGCGGCGGCGGCATTGGAGCGGGCGGGAATAACCGCGCCGGTGTCCCGCGCGCCGCAGGGCCTCACGGGCAACGGCTGCGGCTACTGCGTCCGCGTAAATGAAAACCGGTTTTCATCTGCGCTGAACGTATTGTCCAAAGCCGGCGTGCCGCATGGGAGGCTTTACCGCGCCGAGCCCGACGGAAGATATGTCGAGGTGGCGTCATGATATACCTCGACAGTGCGGCCACGTCGCTCCAAAAGCCGCGCGCCGTGGCGGAGCAGACTGCCCTGGCCATACGGATGATGGCAAGCCCGGGCCGCGGCGGCCACCGCCCCGCGAGGCTGGCGGGGGAAAAGGCCTTCGAATGCCGCGCGGCGCTGGCGGAGCTGTTCAATTTTGCCGAACCCGAAAACGTGGTGTTCACAATGAACGCCACTCACGCTTTAAATATAGCCCTGGCCTCAACCGTGCCGGCGGGCGGGCGGGTCGTGGTCTCCGGCTGGGAGCACAATGCCGTCACGCGTACTTTAAACATGCTGAAAGCGGATGTGGATACGGCGAAAGCCCCGCTTTTTGACAGCGGAGCGACGCTCGAAGCGTTTCGCGAACGCATTCCCGGGGCCGCGTGCGTGGTGTGCACGCATGTGTCAAACGTGTTTGGCTTTGTACTGCCCGTATATGCCATAGCGGGGCTGTGCCGCGAATACGGCGTGCCCTTTGTGCTGGACGCGTCGCAAAGCGCGGGGGCCGTTGAGGTGGATGCCCGGAAGCTGGGCGCTGCTTTCATAGCAATGCCCGGGCACAAGGGACTGCTGGGCCCGCAGGGCACCGGCGTGCTGCTCTGCGGGGCGCCGGCCGCGCCGGTTATGGCCGGCGGCACGGGCTCGGACAGCCGGGCCCAGACAATGCCGGAATTCCTGCCCGACCGTCTGGAGGCCGGGACGCACAATATACCGGGAATAGCCGGCCTGCTCGCCGGAGTCCAGTATGTAAAGCGCCGCGGGGCGGAGGCGATAGGCGCCCACGAACGCGCGCTGGCGCGCGCTTTGGGAATGCAGCTCAGAAGCATACCGGGGCTTGAGGTGTTCCTGGCCGATGATGAATCGGCGCAGGCCGGCGTAGTGTCTGTCCGGCATTCGTCGGTGGGTTGCGAGGAGCTGGGAGCGGCCCTGGCAAGCCTGGGCGTGTGCGTTCGCGCGGGGCTGCACTGCGCTCCTCTGGCGCACTGGAGCGCCGGTACGCTGGAGACGGGCACGGTGCGCCTGAGCTTTTCGCCATTCAACACAGTCCAGGAAATAAGGCGTGTTCCGGCCCTGGTCGAGCGCGCCGTACGAATTGCCGCAGCGGGAGAAATATGAGGCCCCCTGTGAGCCGCGGCATCCTTGGAAGCAAGGATGCCGCGGCTTGCTTTTTTGTACTAAACGTCAAATATAAACCATAAAAATGGCACACAAAGAAAAATAATACAGCAAAATTGCCGTATTATTCGACATCATTGTTACGTGTTTTTATACTTAATTTACATTATACTAAAAACAAGAAATTAATATTTGCCCGGAGGAGGAGAGAGAAGTGGCAAGACGTGGTGCGGATTTAAAGACTCTGCTTGATATCCCTATGTGGGAAAAAATACAAGACGAGCTGGCGAAACTTACCGGCACCGCGATTATTACGGTAGACTATAAGGGTAATCCCATAACCAAGCACAGCGAGCGCACGGAGTTCTGCAGCGTTATACGCGAAAACCCGGTCTCAAGAAAACGCTGCTACCGCTGCGATGCCCTTGCCGGACTGGAGGCCGTGCGTTTGGGACGTCCCTACGTCTATCTCTGCCACTGCGGAATAGTAGACGTGGCCGTGCCTGTGATTGTCGGAGACAAATATCTGGGCGCCGTCATGTTCGGCGAAGTACGCCTGCCCAAAAACGCCGAGGCCGAGGAGAAGGTTGAGCGCCTCGTCAGCGAGATAAGCTCTTTCCAGGCCGAGGGCGACAGCATCCGCAGCGACCTCCTCGAGAAATATGAGCGCCTGCCCGAAATGGAGTACAGCCGCATAGTGCAGGTGGCCGATACCATCAAATCCATAGTCAATTATATCATCGACCGCGCGGTCAGCCGTGAAAACGAAATGCTTACATACGAGTATCTGCTCCGTGGGATATCGGAGCGCAATACCGTGCGCCCTCATGAGATTCAGGAGCACGCCGTAGCGGACGAACATCAGGAGGAGAGCAGCCTCCCGCAGAGCAGCGCGGTTTATCCTGCCGTTGAATACGTCAGGAGCCACATGCATGAAATGGTCAGGATGGTGGATATGGCGCACCTCTGCCATCTCAGCCCCAGCTACTTTTCACGTATTTTCCACCGCGATGTCGGCGAGAATTTTATCAACTGGATGAACCGCCAGAAGGTCGAGGAGGCCAAGCTCCGCCTGCGCGGCGGCAACGACACCGTAAATCAGATAGCGCTGGATCTGGGGTACATGGATTCCAGCTATTTTATCAATGTCTTCAGGCGGTTTGAAGGCATAACTCCGCTCGTATACAGGCAGTATAACGGGAAATGACCTCTGACAGAAAAATTGTCGTCATGCACAATTATCAAGTACTTGCTTTGAGCAAGTTATTTTTTTATCTATTTCGCACAACAAATATGACATATAAATCAAATATGACGTATGCATATGTCATATTTGAGGACTATTTTGAATATTTACTTTGCAGCAGCGCTTTTATATCCTAAATGTAGAAAGCGCAGCTGCTGCAAAAAAACTATAAAAGGAAGGGATGAAAATGAAAAAGTTCTTCAAGTCGCATCTGTTTACGGCTGTTATGTGCCTGTGCCTTGTGGTTATGCTGATAACCGGACTTGTCGTTTCCGGGACGCTGTCGGACCACGGGGACTACATTGTGCGAGAAACGAGAATACAGAACGACGGCTACACTCTGACCGGTACGCTGTATGTACCCAAGGCTGCGCTTGAGAAGGACGACGATATTACATCGTACAAGAATGGAAACAACACCAATAAAGTGCCCGCAATCATCACGCATGGCGGAGGAAGCGCGAACAGATACTTCCAGCAGAATCACATTGTCGAACTCGTGAAGAGGGGCTTCGCCGTATTTGCGATAGACGCCTACACTCACGGGGAATCCGACAATTACACCGAGGGCTGGGGCATCTATTCACATGTGCATGACGCCGTCGAATACGTCCACAGCCTGAACTTCGTAGACGACGCCCAGGTGGGCTACGTGGGACATTCGCAGGGCGGCAGCGCCACAATGATGGCGCTTAAAGTTTATGCGGGCTATTATACGCTGGAAGACGAGCTCTTCAATATGCTGCACGACGAACTGGGAGTTGAGATCACGCGTGAGCAGGTCGAAGCCCAGGACCCCGACGCGGTTGCAGCCGGGCTCGACGAGCATGACCGCGGATACTACGAGGGACGCAAGATTGAGATAACGGAGAGCTATAACGACCTTCGCATAAGCTTTGGCGTAATGGAAGGCATGGCCACCGGCACCGCGCCTCCGATAACCTCCGGAGAGAGGAACAATGTTGACCCGATGGTGGTCGAGGTAGGCGGAGTGCCCGTAATGAGGGATATACAGGCCAATATATGCACCTCCATAGCGTCAACCGACGAGTCCACCGGAGTAAACGCGCTTGGAGGACTGGGGATTTCCGGCACGGACGAACTGCCCGAGGCCGAAATAACCCGCACCTTCTATGGCACGGGCGAGGAACCGGTTGCGCTAGACACGCTCTATTCTGTGAATATGTCGTCCACGGAGGAGCGGCTTGCGAGCACGGTGATAGGAACATTCGATGAAAACAGCTGGCAGGATGCCGCCGTGCAGGAGGCCGCGGCAAACAAGACGCTGCGCCTGCTCGTCATGTATCCCGGCTGGCACAACACCAACCACTATTCTGAGACCGACATAAGCACGGTGGCCAACTTCATGTCCATCGCAGCCGGATATAATAACGGCTATATCTCCGAAACCGGCGGCGAAAATGCCGCGGCGTTCGGCGACACCGGCACGTGGAAGACCACGGTCGCGTTCAATGCCATCGCTTTCATTGCGGCCATAATCTTCTGCGTATCGCTGCTCGCGGTGCTGCTCAGGACCAGATCCTTTGAGTGCGCCTGCAATGAGCTTCCGGCCCCGCAGGCCAGCGCAAAATCGCCGCTTACCTGGGTGTTTACTCTGGTAGTCGTCATCCTGCCGGTGCTTTTAATAACGCCGCTGATGAACAACAGCCTGATGCCCTCGTCCTGGTTCGCAAAGTTCGACCGCATAAATCCCATAGCCTTCTGGTCGATGAGCTGCGCCGTAATACTGCTTGTGCTCATAATCATCAAGTGGAATGTGCTGGACAAGAAGAATACTGCGCTGAAGTTCAGAGATTATTACGGCCTGCGCTGCAGCGTGAAATCCGTGCTGCTTACGCTGCTCGCGGTGTTCCTCGTAAGCGTGGCCCTGACGGACGTCATCAATCTCTATTACAAGGCGTTTAACGGCGCGAACTTCATGATAGCGCTGCCGCTGCTGAATATACCCATCCAGCTCACGCCTATATCTGCCGACAGGTACATAGACTGGGTGTGCTATTTCCTGTATTTCCTGCCGTACTGGATAGTGGGCGGCATGCTTGTAAATTCGGCCCGCATGAAGGATATGCCCGGCTGGCTGAACACAATAATTCTAGCTCTGCTCAACTTCCTGCCGATTGCCGTATTCATTTACGTACAGTACTTCGGCTATCTGGGCAACGGAGGCACAGCGCCCGTCCTCGGATTGAACTGGGCCACGATAATTCAGATGCAGGGCCTTGTCCTGATAGTTCCCATAGCGGTTATTGTCTCCAGGGTGATGTATAAGCGCACGGGCTCCTGCCTGACCGGCGCGATACTTAACTCCATGATGTTCTCTCTGCCGTTCATGTGCAACGTGATTGCGTATACCGTCAGCAGTATGCCCAGTCAATAAGCATAAGGTCAAAAAGAAAGGGTGAAAAAGTGTGAAAAAAGAAAAACTGTTCACATTGAAAACGCTGCGGGGCTGCATGAGGCTGTTCGCGCTGATGCTGTGCCTGGTGCTCGTTTTCAGCTTCGTCGCCCGTCTGATTTCAACGGACGGCGGCAAAGTAAAGATCAGCCGTGTGTCTATCGATTCGAGGGGCGCAATCATAGACGCGGACCTCTATTATCCCGTCGGAACCGACGACACGGATAAGCTGCCTGCGGTAATCGTAGCGCATGGCGGCGGCGTGGAAAAGGGCGTCGTCCGCGGAACGGCCGAGGAGCTGGCCAGAAGGGGCTTCGTTGTCCTGAATCCCAATGCCTATGGCGTCTCCATGAGCGAGCAGCCTGTGTATGACGAAGGCGGCCAGGGCATAGACGGCTTCAACAACCAGCTTACGCCCAGCGGCATCTACGACTGCCTGACCTTCCTCAGGACGCTCAACTTCGTCGATCAGACCCGAATAGGCCTGACCGGTCACTCCATGGGCTCCAGGCGTACGGCCTACGCCAGCATCATGGACTGCGGCCACTACACTTATAACGACCTCATGATAAATGTTCTGTATGATACCTTCGGACAGACCTTTACAGAGGAAGAAATCACTATGGACGCCGACGCTCTGGCCGCCGAAAGGCTCAATGAAGACCAGCTGAAGCACTATAACGAACTCAAGGAAGAGACAAGGACCTATTACGATACCAGGGTCAAAGCCCTTTGCCTTATGGGCAGCGACGCCAACCTTATCGGCATACCCGAAACCGTGACGGTCGGCGGACATGAAGTCGTCCGCAACTGCCAGGTCAATATAGGCATAGTAGACGGCCAGTGGGACTATAGCTACAGGGACTACCCCGAGCGCGACACCACGAAGGAGGCCTGGCACACCGAGGACATTCAGGCCGAGACCTGGTACTCCATTGACGACGTCAACGGCACCAGCACGCTTATTGGCAGCATCAGCGAAGTCCAGGCTCAGGATAACGAGGAGTTCCAGTCGGCTCTCTACAACCGCACCCTCAGGAGCTTCCAGCTCAACAAGGAGACCCATTCCAAGAACTTCTTCTCCAACGCCACTACCTCCGACGTGGTAAAATTCTTTGAGCAGACTCTTGGATACAATAACGGCGAGCTTGGCGCAGCCGACGCCAACCCGGTATCCGCCGACAGCATGATTTTCATGGTCCGTGAGGTCTTCAACTTCCTCGCGATGCTGGCCATGGTCGGCATGCTTATGCCTCTGGCAGGCATGCTGCTCAACTGCAAGTTCTTCAAGCCCTGCACCGCTGCCGTGAGCGTCAAGGTCTCGGCTCCGGTGAACAAAAAGAAATACTGGCTGTTTGCGCTGCTGGGCATTGTCATCGAGTTCATAGCCATACATCTTGCGAACGGAGTATTCGTGCCCGGCCTGCCTGCCACAAGCTTCCTGCCGTTCTTCCCGAGCTGGTGGCTGACCTTCATATTCATTGCGATTCTCGCAGTTGGCTCCGCCGTCATGCTTGTCCTGTTCAAGGTCACCGACAAGCAGAACTGCTCCTTCTCCGCGCTGAACGTAAAGATGAAGGTCGTAAACGTGCTCAAGACGGTACTGCTTTCAGCGATACTCCTGGCCGCCGCCTATCTGCTGCTGACTCTGGTAATCGACCTCTTCAACGAGGACTTCCGTCTCTGGATGGCTGTGTTCACCGAGATGAAGGTGGAGTACTGGGGCTACGTCTGGAGGTATGCTCTCTGCATGCTGCCGTGCTTCCTGCTCATAGGCGCGAGCACAAACTACACCATCCGTACGGACATGGCTCAGTGGAAGGATACGCTTATCACCGTCGTGGTGAACTCTCTCGGCGTATATCTCTGCTGCCTCGTCAACTACCTCATGCTCGTCGGCGCCGACAATCTCTGGAGCTCGTTCATCTCCACCTACGGCATGCTGGTGATTGTGCCCATTACGGTCTACATTACCAGGAAAATGTACCTGCTCACCAACAGCATCTGGCTCGGCGCTCTTACGAACGCCTTCCTCGTCAGCTGGACTATCTGCTCGGCTATGGGCCTCAACTGCAACATATATAACGCGCAGACCTGGTTCAGCAACTTCTTCAGCCTGTAATAAGAGGAAAACCGGACTCATTGCAGGAGCCGCCAAGCGGCGGCTCCTGTGTCATAAGCAAAACGGGCAGCAAACATAAAGCAAATATTTACAGCCGCGCTGAGGAGGGAACGTAAATGAAAAGCTGGCTTAAAAGCAATCCTTTTGTATCGATTTTGTGTATATGCCTTGTGGTGATGTTTGTAACGGGCCTTGTCGTGTCAAATACCTTGACAGACAATGGGAATTACCTTGTAAAAGAGACCAGAATTCAGAAAGACGGCTATACGCTCGCGGGCACGCTGTTTATACCCAAAGCGGCGCTTGAAAAAGACGGAGACGTCACAGCGGCCAAAAATGGAAACAATGTCAACAAAGTTCCCGCCGTCATAACTCTCGGCGGCGGCACGGCGAACCGGTATTTCCAGCAGAACCATGTGGTTGAGCTGGTCAAGCGCGGATTCGTTGTGTTCGCCATAGACGCGTACAATCATGGCGAGTCCGATGATTTCTCGGGCTGGAAAGTATATTCGCACATCCATGACGCGCTCGAATACGTCCACAGCCTCAACTATGTGGACGACGCGCAGGTCGGCTTCTTCGGGCACTCGCAGGGCGGCAGCGCAACTATGCAGGCGCTTAAAAACTATGCCGGGTACTATACGCTGGAGGACGAAATCCTGAACATGCTGCACGACGAGCTGGGAGTCGAGGTCACGCGTGAACAGGTGGAAGCTCAGGACCCGGACGCTGTGGCTCAGGTGCTCGATGAGCACGACCTGGGCTATTACGAGGCGAGGAAACAGGAAATAATAGACAGCTACAACGACATGCGCGTCAGCTTCGGCGTCATGGAGGGCATGGCAAACGGCTCCGCGCCTCCCATAGGCTCCGGTGAGACGAACGACGTAACCCCGACGGTCGTAGAGGTGGCCGGGGTGCCCGTGTTCAGGGACATCCAGGCTAATATAGCCACCTCCATGTCGCTCACCGACGAAACCGTAGGCGTGAACGCGATTGGATTTATGGGCCTGGACGGCGCGGACGAGCTGCCCTCAGCCGAGTCTATCCGAGCTCTGTACGGCACCGGCGAAGACGCCGTTGAGCTTGGCATGCTTTACTCCGTGAATATGTCTTCCACGGAAGAGCAGCTTTTGAGCACGGCGCTGGGCGAATTCAACGCCGATACTTGGGCAGGCGAGGAAGCCGCGCAGGCCGCGGCCGACAAGAGCCTGAGGCTCATGGTAATGTACCGCGGCTGGCACAACACAAGCCACTACAGCCAGCTGGATATAAGCACCGTGGCGAGCTTCATGACTCTGTCCACCGGCTTCAACAACGGCTACGTCGCTGAGACCGGCGGCTCCGGAGCCATAGGCTTTGATGATGTGGGCACGTGGAAGGTTACAACGGCCGGAAACGCGGTTGCGTTTTTCGCGCTGATAATCTTTGCGCTCAGCTTCCTGTGCGCCGTTATAAAGACGCCGACCTTCGCCGCCGCGGACAGGGCTGTGGTCGAGGCTCCGGCGAGCAGGAAGTCTCCGATGGCATGGATATCCATGATATTCTTCGTCGTACTGCCGGTTGTGCTTATGCCGGTGATAATGAACAACAGCCCGATTAAGTCGTCCTGGATTACGAGGTTCGAAGAGATTAACGCCATAGTCTTCTGGGCTCTCTGCTGCGCGGTAATCCTGCTTGCGCTGATAATACTCAAGTGGAATCTTTACGACAAAAAGCGCGTGAGCATAAGCTTCAGGGACTTCTATGGCCTTAACTGCAATGTCAAATCGGTGCTGTTTATGCTGCTCGCCGTGTTTTTTACCGCGGTGACGGTCATTGTCGTGATAAACATCTACTCGCAGACCTTCAGCAGCGCCAACTTCATGATAGCGATGCCGTATCTGAACGTCCCCATGATGTTCACGCCGGTGTCGGCCGGCAGGTATCTGGACTGGATTTGCCTCTTTATAACATTTATTCCGTACTGGATTATCGGAGGCATGCTTGTCTGCTCGGCCAGAATGAAAGACATGCCAAACTGGCTGAACACCATAATCCTCACAATAATCAACTTTATACCCGTCGCCATATTCGTGTATGTGCAGCATTTCGGGTATAACGGCAACGGCGGAACACAACCTGTGCTCGGAATAAACTGGGGCGTGCTTATCAACATGTCCAGTCTGGTTCTCGTCATACCGGTGTCCGTGGTTATGTCGAGGGTGATATATAAGCGCACCGGCTCCAGCCTGCCCGGGGCAATATTCAACGCGATGCTCTTTACGCTTCCGTACCTGTGCACCTGCCATTCGTGCGCGACGTTTTGACCGGTTTTGAGCAGGCAGAATGCGGCGTTGCAGAAACATGCCGGATGAATCTATAAAGGAACGGAGAAAAATATGATACTAGATACCTCCAAGTATACTGGATTATGCGAATGCGGAAGGACACATGAGCTGCGCACCAAGCTTGTCGTGTGTGAAGCCGGGGCGCTGCAGAAATTCGACAAGTATATGCAGGATTGCGGCCTTTCAGGCTTCAGTACCATCATATATGACACAAATACGTACAATTTGCCAGGAGTAACCCGTCCGGCTGCTGGGCAGGAAATAGTCCTCGATGCGGCGGGCCTGCACAGCGAGAAGGGGCTCATTGAAAACATGATGAAGGACTTCGTCAGAAAGCCCGACTACGTAGTGGCTGTCGGCGGAGGCACGATAATGGACTTCGGACGGTACAGCGCGTACCAGCTGGGGATACCATTCGTTGCGGTGCCTACAATCGTGAGTTCTGATGGTTTTACGGCAAATATATGCTCGATTATAATCGACGGCCAGAAGAAATCGATTCCCATGCTCGCGCCGGACGCAGTTATATGCGATTTGAATGTCGTATCCTCGGCGCCTGAATTCCTTACTGTGGCCGGCGTGCAGGACATTCTGGCAAAGTACATATCCATAGCCGACTGGAAAATAGCCAGTCTGGTGACAGGCGAATACTTTTGCCCGCGCGTATGCGCAATGGCTCAGGAGGCGCTTGACATCATGGCCGGCTGCGCGGAGGAACTCAGGAGGGGCGAAAAGCCGGATCATGAGCGGCTCGCCTACGCGCAGATGCTGTCCGGCCTGACCATGCAGATACTCTCCAATTCCCGCGCGGCTTCCGGCGCGGAGCATCTGATTGCGCACCTTGTTGAAATGAAGCCCAGAGGCTTTGAAAATGCCCACGGACTTCACGGCGAGTGCGTAGGTGTGGGCACGGTAATATGCGCGGAGGAATATCACCGCCTGGCCATGAACGAGACTATTGAAACGAAGCCGTTTGAGCCGCTTGACCGGCAGTGGGTGGAATATGTGTTCGGCAGCATGACGGATGGAATCATGAAGGAAAACGAGAACGACGTACTCATGACCGTTGACACAGAAAAACTCAGGAACTGCTGGCCGGAAATCCGCAGGATAATATCTGAAATACCTTCTGCCGATGAAATCAGGACGCTTTTCAAAGAGATTGGAGCAAAATACACCTTGTCTGATCTCGGCATAGACGAGAGCCTGGGGCGGGAGGTCCTGAAAATATCCGCGGCGATACGCAACCGCATGACCCTGTGCCGGCTTGAACGGCTGATTGTGGAGTGATGCAGATGAAATATATAATGACTTTGGACCAGGGCACAACCAGCAGCCGCTGCATACTTTTTGACCTCAACGGGTCGGCGGCGGCCATGGCGCAGCGCGAATTTACTCAGTATTTTCCGCAGCCCGGCTGGGTTGAACATGACCCTGAGGAAATTTGGGACACCACGCTGGCGGTCTCCAGAGAAGCCATGTTCAACGCCGGCGCACGGCCGGAGGACATAGTGGCCATTGGCATTACCAACCAGCGCGAAACCACTGTTTTGTGGGAAAAGACATCCGGCCGGCCCGTGGCCAACGCTATTGTCTGGCAGTGCAGGCGTACGTCGAAAATCATTGACAAACTTGTACAGGACGGCGCGGGGGATATGATACGCGAGAAAACCGGACTGGTGCCGGACGCGTATTTCTCCGCTTCAAAGATAAAGTGGCTGCTGGACACCGTCCCGGGCGCCAGGAAAATGGCGGATAATGGCGAGCTGCTGTTCGGTACGATTGACAGCTGGCTCATATGGAAGCTGACCGGCGGAAAGGCGCATGTAACCGACTATACGAACGCGAGCCGGACCATGCTGTTCAACATCGAAGAGCTGCGCTGGGATACCGACCTGCTCAAGCTTCTGGACATACCCGAGTGCATACTTCCCGAGGTGAAGCCGTCCTCCTGCGTATACGGATACAGCGTAAGAGAGCTCTACGGCGGAGAAATTCCGATAGCCGGCGCGGCGGGCGACCAGCAGAGCGCCCTGTTCGGACAGTGCTGCTTCCTTCCGGGCGAGATGAAGAACACATACGGCACGGGCTGCTTCCTGCTTATGAACACGGGCAGTGAGCGCGTCCGCAGCAAAAACGGGCTTGTCACAAGCATTGCGGTGGGATATCAGGACCATGTGGAGTATGCGCTGGAGGGCAGCATCTTCACTGCAGGCTCCGCCGTCCAATGGCTGAGGGATGAGCTGAGCATAATACCGACGGCATCCGACAGTGAAAGGATAGCCTGCTCGGTGGCCGACACAGCCGGCGCGTATATCGTTCCCGCGTTCACCGGGCTGGGCGCGCCGTACTGGAAGCAGGACGCGCGCGGAGTAATAACCGGCGTAACACGCGGCTTTTCACGCGCACACCTTGTGAGGGCTACGCTGGAATCCCTGGCGTATCAGACGCACGACATTGTGCGCGCGATGGAGCGGGACGCGAAAATGGATATAACCGCCCTGCGTGTGGACGGCGGAGCAAGCGCGAACAACTTCCTCATGCAATTCCAGGCGGATATCCTAAACGCCGACGTTATACGGCCCGAGTATATAGAGACTACCGCTCTAGGCGCGGCATATTTGGCCGGCCTGGCCATGGGAGTGTGGAGCGGTACGGCTGAAATACGGAGCCTGCGTGCATCCGACCAGGTGTTCAAAAGCGCAATGGCTGCAGAAAAGCGCGAAGAGCTTTTGAAGGGCTGGCAGAAGGCCGTGCGCTGCGCGCTCGTGGATTGAGAAGAAATCAAAGGTATACAAGGACGCCTGCTCTTGCGGCAGGCGTCCTTGCTGCGTGAAGACGCGGTTTGTGCGGAAAATTTTCAGTTGCACTTTTCACTTCGGTATTATATAATATGATGAATTGACGTGTGCACGGAAAACCGTGCCGCACATGTATTAAATCACAAGGTGATTTGTCCATGGGATTTAGCGAATACTTTTCTAACTCCATTAATTATATACTGACGATGAGCTTTTCGGATATCATAGATATCCTCATTGTAGCGATACTCATATATGTCTGCATAAAGCTCATCCGCCGTACGAACGCCATACGCCTGGCGAGGGGCATAGTAATCGTTCTTTTGGCGCTGGTTGTATCCGACCTGCTCAATCTGCGGATGATAAACTCGCTTTTCAGACGTATAGTTGAGCTTGGCCTTATTGCCATCATTATTATTTTCCAGCCGGAGATACGCAGGCTTCTGGAACGTATGGGCAGCGGAAAGTTCTCTTACTTTTTCGGAGTGCCGGGCGTGCCGGCAACCACGGAGGCCGCCATTAACCAGACTGTCCTCGCGTGCACGAGAATGGCGGAGAGCCGGACGGGCGCGCTCATAGTTTTTGAACGTACAAGCAGCCTGAACGACGCAATGGTGACAGGAACCATCGTCAACGCCGACGTTTCCAGCGAGCTTCTCAGGAACATATTCTTTGTCAACTCGCCTCTGCACGACGGCGCGGTTATTATGCGCGACGGACGCATTGCCGCGGCCGGCTGCATGCTGCCGCTTTCAAAGAACGCCTCTCTCAGCTCCGACCTCGGCATGCGGCACAGGGCCGGAATCGGCGTCAGCGAGCAGTCTGACGCCGTGGTAGCGATTGTGAGCGAGGAGACCGGCTCCATATCCGTAGCCATTGACGGTATGCTCAAGCGGCATCTTACCGCGGAGGCTTTTTCAAAAATCCTGCATAACGAGCTCATCCCGGATTCCGGTACTCAGGTGAAAAAGCGCGGCATCCCCGGCCTTATCGATTCCGTCAAGGGATTTATGGTGAAGAAGAATGACGAAAAAGAGAGCGAATAAGCTGTTTGACAGCAATATATTCTGGTTGATTATCTCTCTGCTTGCGGCGCTTGTCATATGGGTTTATATGACCGGCACGCAGGAAGAGGTTATAAAGCGCACGCTCAATGATGTCGAGGTCGTTTTTGAAGGTCAGGAACGGCTGCAGGCTCAGCGCGGCTTCGTAATCACAGACGCAAGCGCCCAGACCGTTGACGTGGTTATCGAGGGCAGGCGGCTGGACGTCAGCAGGCTTTCAAGCGAGGACGTAAAGGCGGTAATAAACGTCGCCGGAATAACCAGCACCAGCAACTACACTCAGGACTACACCCTTTCCTACCCGGACAACGTGGACGCCGGCAATATCACTTTCGTGTCCGGGACGCCCAAGAATATAAGCTTCCAGGTCACGCTGATGGATGAACGGCAGTTCCCGGTGGAGGCCGCTTTCGTCGGCAGCGTGGCGGAGGACCACATGCTCGGCGATATAGAGTTTGAGCCCAAGACCATAACCGTCCGCGGACCGCAGACCGTGCTGGAAACCATAGACCATATTTATGCGGAGATTTCTCTCACGGACCTGGACGAAACACGCACTGTCGAGTCCGGCTTCACGCTCATAGGCAAAGACGGCGCAGAGGTGCCGGGCGAGGGCCTTGAGTTTGACTTCAATACGATTTCCGTCACAATACCTGTCAGCGTTGTAAAGACGGTGCCTATATATGTGACGCTCATCGAAGGGGCGGGAGCGACGAGGAACAATACGAAGATAGAGCTCGACGTGGACGAGATAACCATTGCCGGCGACGCCTCCGAGGTTGACAGCATCAACCGCATCGAGGTTGGCCCCGTAGACCTGACGAGCTTCGACCTCACATATGAGGACGATTTGGACGTCGTTTTGTCAAACGAGGTGGAGAACGTCTCTGGCATAGAATCCGTTCACGTGGCCGTGCAGGTTACCGGGCTGGCCATAAAGGAATTTACGGTTACAAATCTCAGCTATGACGGCCTGCCGGACGGATATGCGGCCGAACTTGTGACGCAGTCGCTGACGGTTCGCATACGCGCGCCGCAGGAGGTGCTCGACCAGCTCAACTCCACCAATATTCGCGCGGTGGCCGACCTATCGAATACGACGGCTACAGGCACGATGGACACCTCGAGAGTCAGGGTTGTGGTAGACGGCGCGCTGCAGGCCGGAGCGGTTGGAACATACAGACTGACGTTTAACATAAGCAGATAGGAGGAAAGCAATGACTCAGTTCGCTGTCATCAAGAAGCTTACCGCCCCGGATAAAGCGGAGGTCGAGGTCCTGCGGGGCACGGCCTGCGGCGGGGACTGCGGAAGCTGCGAAACCTGCCATTATGCGAGCAAAATCCGGGTAGAAGCTACGAACGATATAGGCGCACAGCTTGGCGACAGAGTTGAGATAGAAGCCAGGACTTCCAGAGTGCTGGGGGCGGCTGTGCTGGTGTACGTCGTGCCTTTTGTCCTCTTCTTTATCGGATACGCGATTGCGGCAGCCCTTGACTTCGGAGAGGGGCTTCGGATGCTTATAAGCTTTGCGGCGTTCGCGCTCGGCTTCGTTGTTGTCACGATTGTCGGCAGGAGCCACAGGAAAAATCCGATAACTTACAATATAATAAGCGTAATAGGACACGAGGCGGCGTGAAATGATTAGAAGTATGACGGGCTATGGCTCCGCGAAGGGCGAGGCGGCGGGCCTATCCCTTAGTGTGGAGCTCAAAAGCGTAAACAACAGATATCTGGACGTCTCCGTAAAACTGCCGCGGACGCTCATGTTTGCAGAGGAGCCTGTTCGCGCGGCCGTGGCCAGGCATATAAGCCGCGGCAAGGTGGATGTCTTTATAAGCGCCGACGCCAGCGCGTCGGACAGCTTCGAGGTGCGAATTAACGACGCGCTTCTGCGGGGCTATATAGCGGCGCTTGACGAGGCGCGCGACAGATTTGGACTCGTTGACGACCGGAGCCTGATGAATCTCTGCCGGCTTCCGGACGTCTTGAGCACGGAACGCAGGGAACTGGATGCGGACGAGCTTACGAGCGGCCTTCTGGATATACTCGAGCGTGCCCTGGACGGATACGACGCAATGCGTGAACGCGAAGGCGAAAAGCTGCGCGACGATGTTTTAAGCCGCCTTGCCGAAATCGAGAGGCTGACCGGTATCGTCGAGGAGCGCGCGCCGCAGACGGTGCAGGAGTATCGCGCCAGGCTAGAACAGAAGCTGCGCGAGACGCTTGAAGGGATGCAGGCCGATGACGCGCGCATCCTGACCGAATGCGCCATATTTGCCGACCGCATCGCGGTTGACGAGGAGACGGTCCGCCTGCGCAGCCATATTTCCCAGCTCCGCTCCATGGCGTCCGGCGAGTCGCCGATAGGCCGCAAGATGGACTTCCTTATTCAGGAGCTGAACCGCGAATCGAATACCATAGGCTCAAAGTGCCAGAACGCCGAAATTGCTAGAGTTGTGGTCGATCTGAAAGCGGAAATAGAAAAGATACGCGAACAGATACAGAATGTGGAGTGACCCATGGCACTTATAAATATTGGTTTCGGCAGCTTCACCGCGTCGGAACGGATTGTAGGAGTGCTGAACCCCGACTCCGCGCCGATTAAACGGATGATACAGGATGCGCGTGAGCGCGGCAGCCTTATTGATGCAAGCTACGGACGCAAAACGCGCTGCGTGCTTGTGACTGACGGCGGCTATATAATCCTCTCCGCTCTTACCAGCGAGAGTCTGGCGGAGAGGATTGACCCTGACGTACAGCTTGGAGGCGGCAATGATGAACTCATTTGAAAAGGGAAAGCTTCTCGTTATATCCGGCCCATCGGGCGCGGGGAAGAGCACCGTTATCGGCAGGCTTATGGAGCTCAGGGACGACGTCTGCTTTTCCGTGTCTGTGACGACCCGTCCGCCGCGCCCCGGCGAAGAGGACGGAAAAGACTATTTCTTCGTGACTCCTCAGCATTTTCAGGAGCTGGCCGAGGGAGGCTATCTTCTGGAGTACGCCGAATACGTGGGCAACCGTTACGGAACCCCGCGCGGATATGTGGAACAGCGGCAGCTGGAGGGCAAGAGCGTCATACTGGATATTGAGGTCCAGGGCGCCGGCCAGATTTGCCGCAACTGCCCGGACGCGGTGAGCGTGTTCATCCTGCCGCCCTCGGGTGCCGAGCTGGAGCGCCGCCTGCGCCACCGGAATACGGACTCCGACGAAAAAATACGTGAACGTCTGCTTCAGGCAAAGCGCGAATGCGCCGAAGCCGGGAAGTATGGCTATATAGTCGTCAACGACGACCCCGACGCCGCCGCCCGCGAGGTCAATGCGATTCTGACCGCAGAAAAATGCCGCGCGGCCGACAGGCTTAATCTTGTTACAGAGGTGCTTATATCATGATGCTCTATCCCCCCATGTCCGAACTTGTCAACAAAGTCGGCAGCCGCTACCTGCTCGTCAACCTGGTTGCCCGCCGTGCAAGAGCCATCTCGCGCAAGGCGGAAGAGGACGGCGAACCGCTTGAGCGCAAGCCGATTTCCATCGCTATCGATGAAGTGTATACCGGTAAGCTGAAAGTTATGGAGGAGCAGTGACGGCCTTGCCGCCACTGCCCTTTCGCGCGTATGGATGTGTTGATGCCTGAAGCAAAAGTGGCCAGAATAGCGGTCTCCGGCGTGCCCTACAGGCTGGACAAGCCGTATGATTACAGCATACCGGAGAGCCTGGCCGGCAGGCTGGTCCCGGGCGTGCGCGTGGAGGTGCCTTTTACCAGGGCCAACCGCCGCACGGAGGGAATTGTCCTCGCCCTTACATGTGAAAGCGGCTTCGACCGGCTCAAGCCGGTGTCCGCCGTGCTGGATGAGCAGCCGGTGCTGGATGAAAAGCTCCTGAGCCTTGCCATGTGGATGCACGAGCG
>CALXGL010000010.1 GCA_944387825.1 uncultured Oscillospiraceae bacterium
AGCTCGCGGCCGCCGAGGATGTTGGACCACTGGTCGTCGCCGCCGCACTGCATGACGCAGTCGTACTTCTGGAACATGTGGTAGAAGTCGTAGCTCTGCATAATCATGTAGTTGAACTCGAGGAAGCTCAGGCCCTTCTCCATGCGCTGCTTATAGCACTCGGCGCGCAGCATGTTGTTGACGGAGAAGCAGGCGCCCACGTCGCGCAGCAGCCCGATATAGTTGAGCTTCAGAAGCCAGTCGGCGTTGTCGAGCATCAGGGCCCTGCCCTCGGAGAAGTCGATGAACTTGCTCATCTGGACCTTGAACTTGGCAGCGTTGGCATGTATCTGCGCCTGGGTCAGCATCTGGCGCATGTCCGTGCGGCCCGAGGGGTCGCCGACCATGGTCGTGCCGCCGCCGAGCAGGGCAATCGGGCGGTTGCCGGCCAGCTGCAGGCGGCGCATGAGGTTGAGCGCCATGAAGTGGCCGATGTGCAGGCTGTCCGCCGTGGCGTCGAAGCCTATATAAAAAGTCGCCTTGCCCGCGTTTATAAGGTCGCGAATCTCCTCTTCGTCGGTGAGCTGGGCGATAAGCCCGCGTGCCTTGAGTTCCTCAAAAATCTGCATCGATCTTTCCCTTTCAAATTAAATTATGGACTTTCGCGGGCAGCGCCCGCCGCTTGATTCTTACTCCGCCTTTTCCGCTTCCTGAACCATTTCAGCCACGCGGTCTGCGCACCAGGCGCAGAAGCCGTTGCAGACGCTGTGGTCGCCGCCGGCGGCGTCGAGCAGGTCCTGGCAGCGTATCGCGCCGAACCTGGCCTTGAACTCGTCGGAAAGCTGCTTACATGCCACCGCCGTGGGCTGCCCGGGCTTGCCAAGGCCGTCCTTTCCAACCGTAAGGCCGAGGCTCATTACCGCGCCGACATAGGCCCCGCAGGCCTCGCCGCAACGCAGTCCGCCTCCGAAGCCGGCGCTGGCCGCCTTGGCCGTGGCCTCGTCCAGGCCCGTCAGCTCGTCAAGGGCCACGACGACGCTCTGAGCACAGTTGAGGGTATTCTTCAATTCAGCTGCTTTTTCACCAAACGTCATATCTATTCCTCCCTTTTGTACTCGCTCGCCGCGTCAAGCTGTTCCGCCGCGCTTTTGAGCGTTGTGTCCGTTATGTTGTCGCCTCCGTGCAGGCGCGCTATCTCGCGAATTCTCCCGTCCCGGTCGAGAGGAACGACGGCGGTGTACGTCCGTCCGCCCTCCACCCTCTTTTCCACGTGGAAGTGCGTGTCCGCCATGGCGGCTATCTGCGGCAGATGCGTAACGCATATAACCTGCTTGCGGCGGGAAATGTGCGCGAGCTTTTCCGCTACGCGCTGCGCCGCAATGCCGGAGACGCCCTCGTCTATCTCGTCGAATACCAGCGTATCCGGCCCGGAGCGCTCCGTAAGGGCGTCCTTCATAACCAGCATTATCCTCGCAAGCTCGCCGCCGGAGGCAATGCGCGAGATGCGCCCCGGCTCCTCGCCGGCGTTGGCGCTCATGAGGAAGCGCACCGTGTCGCAGCCGGTCGCGTCAAAGCCGGGCTCGCCGCCGAGCGGAGCCATTTCCGTCTCGAAGCGCACCCCCGGCATACTCAGATCGCGCAGGCCGGACTGCACGCGCTTTTGCAGCTGCTTTGCCGCAGCAAAACGTTTGTGTGATAGCTCTTTAGCGGCATTATACGCCGTTTTTTGCCTTTTTGCAAGTTCCTTTGCCAAATCTTCGCGCATAACCGCGGAATTATTCAGCGTCTCATATTCGTCTTTCGCACGCTCGAGGGTATCTATCAGCCCCGCTTCATCGCACTGGTAGCGCTTCTCCAGTCTTCTGAGCTGGGCCAGACGTGATTCGAGAGCGTCATATTCGCCCTCCTCTATGTCCAGCGAATCGCGAAAGTCCCTTATAATTTCCGCGGCGTCGTTCAGCTCGCTGAGCGCGGAATCCACCTCGGCCGCCGCCTCCGAGAGCCCCTCCGCAAGAGCGGCCGCCTGACGGCACCACGCGGCGGCCTCGCCCGTGAGCTCTATCGCGCTGTTTGAAGCGCCATAGAGCGCCTCGTAGGCCGCGTCGAGCGCCTCGGTCAGCTTTTCGCTGTTGCGCAGAAGCTCGCGCCGGGCGTTAAGCGCCGCCTCTTCCCCCGCGGACAGCCTGGCGCCGGAGAGCTCCTGTATCGTCCGCTCCAGCTCCAGAAGCTTCATCTCCCGCTCGCGCTCGCCCATGTCCAGGCGCCGCAGCGCGTCGCGCGTCGCGCTCCATGCGGCGTACTTTTCCCCGTAGGCCTCCAGCTCTGCGTCCAGACCGGCGAATGAGTCCAGGTAGGCCCTGTGGTTGGCCTCGTCAAGCAGCGCCCGCCCGTCGTTCTGGCCGTGTATGTCCAGAAGCAGCTCGCCGAGGCTCCTCAGTTCGGCGGCGGTTACGGGCTCGCCGTTTATCCACGCGCTGCTCTTGCCCTCGGCGCTTATCCGGCGGCGTATCAGAACGCCGCAGTCGTCGGCATTGCCGGCGTCGTACCAGCCGGTTGGCTCGAGGTCCCTCTCTTTGAGCCACTTTTCGGCCTTCTCCGAGCTGAAAGCGGCGCTGACCGAGGCCTTAGGCGCGCCCGTGCACACGAGCTCGCGGCTGACGCGCGAGCCGAGCACGGCCTGGAGCGAGTCTATGACGATGCTTTTACCCGCGCCCGTCTCACCCGTCAGCACGTTCAGTCCCGGAGCAAGCTCTATCTCGGCGCTCTCTATGACAGCTATATTCTCAATGTGCAGCTCTCTGAGCATATCGCACCTCTTACAAATTCAGTCCCCGCTTCACAAACCGCGCGCACCGTCCGAATCCGGGCGCGCAGGTTAAAACAGCTTCCTTATCTCGCCGCAGAACTGCACGGCGCTCTTTACATCGCGCATGGCCATAAATACCGTGTCGTCTCCGGCCACAGTGCCCACGAGATCTGGGATGTTCATGCCGTCCATTGCGCTGCTCGCGGCCATGGCAAGGCCGGGAAGGGTTTTCAGCACTATGAGATTCATGGCCGTGTCGCAGCTCACGACGCTCTCCCGGAATATTTTTGCAAGCCTCTGATTGTGTTCGGCGACGCCGGCCCTCTCCGGTACGGTGTAGCGATATCTGCCGTCGGCCAGCTCCTTGACCAGCCGGAGCTCTTTTATGTCACGCGAGAGTGTCGCCTGGGTAGTACTAATCCCGCGTTTGCCCAACTCCGCCATAAGCTGATGCTGCGTCTCTATATTCTCGGACGCTATGATATCCAGTATAACGTTCTGTCTCGCCGACTTCATTTTATCCTCCTTTTAATGCGCTGACAGCTTTCCCAGCGCAGTATCGTAAAAGCTTCTTCCGCTCAGGTCGGCCAGCACAAGGCAGCTGCTGCTGCGCTGCACGCACACCGAATCCCCGCTTTCCAGCTCTATGGCCTGGCTGCCGTCCACCGACAGGAACACGCGTCTCATATCCCTGTGCTGAGGAGTTATCGTCACTGAGCGTTCAGGGGCCAGCACGAAGCTGCGCGCGCTCATCGAATGCGCGCATATTGGCGTGACGATTATATTCTCCGCCTCCGGCTCAACTATGGGTCCGCCCGCCGACATCGAATAGGCCGTGGACCCGGTCGGCGTGGCGACAATGACTCCGTCTCCGGAAAAGCTGGTAATCCGGCGCTCATCCGAGGACACGGTCAGGTCTATGCAGTTTACATCGCCCTTTACGACGGCGTCGTTGATTGCCCAGTCCTCTATGGTTTCGCCCTCCGCACGCAGAAGCGTCACATCCATGAGCATGCGGCGGCTCGGAGTATACTCGCCGGCGGCCGCCCGACGCA
This sequence comes from uncultured Oscillospiraceae bacterium, assembly GCA_944387825.1. GTDB lineage: Bacteria > Bacillota > Clostridia > Oscillospirales > Oscillospiraceae > Scatomorpha. The sequence goes on from CALXGL010000010.1 coordinate 3,841, forward strand.
GCAGTTCGAGCTGTTCAGGCTCGACTTCGGCCAGATAGCCCTTTGTGCCCGCGTTCACGCCCAGCATGGGTATGCCGAGTCCCAGCACCTGTCTGGCCACGTGCAGCATTGTGCCGTCTCCGCCTATCGTTATTATAAGCTCCGCGCCATTCGCCGCGCGCTTGAGCGGTTCGAGCCGGGAATCCTGCGGGACATTCACAAACGCGGGGCTGACCGCCACCTCGAAGCCGTCGTCTTCAAGCAGCGCCTTCGCGGCATACGTGAGCGTCAGCCCTCTATCCCTGTATGGATTTGGAGACAGAACTATTTTCCTCATTTTTTGTCAAGCTCCCCGTGCGATGAGGCAACTATTGCCGCAATGTCCGGCGTTATTCCCTCCGCCGTTCCCCTTTTCAGGTAAGCCAGATACTCAATATTCCCCTCCGGGCCGCGTATGGGCGAATAGTCGAGGCCCAGCAGCGTATATCCCGCCGTAGGGAAAAACTCGACCATCTCGTGCAGCACCCTCTCGTGCACCGCCCGGTCCCTGACCACGCCTTTTTTGCCCACATCCGCCTTTCCGGCCTCAAACTGCGGCTTTATAAGGCAGATTACCCGGCCGTCCGGCTTCAAAAGTCCGCCGAGCACCGGAAGAATAAGGCGTATCGAGATGAAGGAGAGGTCCATGACGGCGATGTCCATGCTCTCCGGAAACATGTCCGGAGTAAGGTTTCTCGCGTTTGTGCGCTCCATGACCACAACGCGCTCGTCCGTCCTCAGGCTCCAGGCCAGCTGACCATAGCCCACGTCAACGGCGTAGACGCGCGCGGCGCCGTTCTTGAGCAGCACGTCCGTGAAGCCGCCGGTACTAGCCCCGCAGTCTATGCAGATTCTGCCCTCCGGCTCAAGCGGGAAGACCCTGAGCGCCTTTTCAAGCTTGAAGCCGCCGCGCGACACATAGGGGCAGGCCGCGCCGCGGACCTCAATCTCCGCCTCGTCGCTCACCGGCATTCCGGGCTTGTCTGCTTTCTGTCCGTTTACGTATACGAGCCCGCTCATGATTGTGGCCTTTGCCCGTTCACGGCTCTCGCTCAGTCCCAGTTCAAAGACCCGCTGGTCCAGACGCTTACCCTTCATTGCACAGCTCCTTTACAGCCGCGGCAATCGCCGCCGAGTCAATCCCGCAGCGCGAGCGCAATTCCGGCGTCGTCCCCTGTCCGACAATACCGCTGCCCAGGTTCAGCAGCCTTGCCCTGAGCGCGGCGCTGCGCAGCGCCGCCTCCGCCATGAGCTGCTCTCCGACGCAGTTCGCCGCGCATACCTCCTCCGCCAAAACCACCTTATCCGTCGCGAGGGCGGAAAACAGCTCGTCTGCAGGCAGAGGGCACACGCGGCCGAGCTTGATAACGCGCACATGCAGCCCATCGCGCTCCAGCCTGCCGGCCGCGTCGAGGGCTTCGTTCACCATGGTGCCGTAGACCACAATTGCCGCGTCGCTCCCGTCCCCGATAACGCGCACGGGCAGGGCTCCGCCGGAGGTATACCTGCCCTCTCCGCCGCGCGGATAGCGCAGCGCCACAGGGCCGCCGCTCTCGTAAACCGCGGCGCGGAGCATATCGCGAAGCTCCGCGAAGGAAGCCGGGCACCAGAGCGCAAGCCCGGGCACGGTTGAGAGATACGCGAGATCGAAGACGCCGTGATGTGTCTCTCCATCCTCTCCGACAAGCCCGGCCCGGTCCACGCAGAGCACCACATGCAGCTTTAAAAGCGCTATGTCGTGTATCAGCTGGTCATATGCCCGCTGCAGAAAGGTGGAGTATATGGCCGCTACCGGAACGGCGCCCTGCTTGGCCATTCCGGCCGCCATGGAGACGGCCCCGCCTTCGGCTATTCCCACATCGAAGAAGCGCTTCGGGTATCTGGCCTCGAATCCCGTCAGCCCCGTGCCGTCCGCCATGGCCGCGGTTATGGCCATAAGCCTTTCGTCGGCAGACGCCATTTGCACCAG
>CALXGL010000011.1 GCA_944387825.1 uncultured Oscillospiraceae bacterium
GGCCTATTGGCTCCGTCACGGGCAGGCTCAGGTTCGGCAGCTGGACGCCGTTCACTGTCGTGTAAGTTATCTCTAGCATGGTTTTGGCTCCTTTCGTAGCTTCGTATCGTGCGCTCGATCTGGCGCAGCACCATCTGCGTATTCTCGCTGACCGCCGTGCCGAGGGCGGTCACTGTCTCGGGCGCGTCCCACTCGCCGAGGAACGCGAAGTCCGCCTCATCGAAGTACGCCGCCGGGTCATAGCCGCAGCGACTAAGCAGGGCGTAGGCTGTGCTGACAGAAGTGGCTTTTATGAAGCTGTCTCTCAGCTCGCCATCATCATACCCGGCCATCAGCGAGCCGTCAATGATACCGGCTATATCGTGCCGGTGTGCGTCGAAATACATCTCGGCGAGGTCTCGCGCCACGTCTTGCAGCTGGCTGGAGAGCCAATCTCCCTCGGCGTTGAACGCCTGCCGCAAGCCGAGCTGGACTTCGGCGAGGTTCCCGTCGTTTATCTCCCAGGGCGAGAACGGGCGTGAGCTGCGCCGGGTGCCGGTGTCGGCGATGTCGAAGACGTAGCGCAGCTTCGGCGCATCGCCGGAGTTGTCCACAAGCGCGATGCCCTTCGCGCCGCGCCGGACATAGCGGCGCATGGTGTCGTTCCACACCTCGTAGCTCGCGCAGGCCGTGGCCCCCGGCCGCTGAGCGTGGATCATGAGCTGGTCGGCGAACGGGTACTTGTACAGCCGCGAGATCGTGCCGAGCAGCGCAGCCCACTCGACGCGCAAGTCCACAGCCCGCCGCAGTGAAGCATCCGCGAGCGCGGCAATGCTGTTGAGTTTGTCTAGCGTGGTAAGGCCTCCTTTCTTTGCATAATAAAGAAGCGGCCCGAAGGCCGCTTCATACAATATACATATTACTTGAGCAGTCGGGGATAGTCCGTTCTGCCGTTTACGACGCGGTAAATGGTCACAACACCGTCAATTATCCGGTAGACAGCGACATAGGTGCGCGTCAGAACCAGCTTGCGGAATCCTGCCTGGGCTAGGATAGGGTCTGGATGCGTTTGTCCCATCAGCGGGAAATCCGCGAGTAGTCCGAGCGTATGCCGCATATCTGAATATATCTTCCGCGCTGAAGCGGGACCGACCTCGTTAATGTGGAACTTGACTATTTCCTCCATGTCCTCCAGCGCTGGGCGGAGATAGGTGACCTCAGTTTTCGGCGGCATTGAAGATAGCCTCCATACGCTCATCCAGCTCAGACTGAGAGTACACTGGCTCACCGCTAAGGCGGCTTAGCTCAGCAGCATAGATGGCATCGCGGTGACGAAACATCTTTTCACGCTCTTCGAACGCCTCAACGCTCATAAAAACGCCGTCGCCCTCGCCCTTGTTTGTTATAAACACCGGTTCACCGGTTTTCCTGGCTAGGTCAGATATGGCGCTGTAATCATTGCGCAGCGCCGACGAAGGTCGAATCTGCATAGCTCCATCTCCTTATCTTGATTATGATATTATTATATCATGATTTGCGTAAGTTGCAACGGCTTTCTTACTTCTTCCCAAAGTCCAGCCAGTAGATCACCCGCTCACCGTCGTCCTTGAGGATAAGGTCGGCGGGGTAGTAGGCGTCGTGCTTGGCGGAGTAGACCTCGTTGATGTGTGTCCGTCCGTCTCGCAGGAGCTGGGCAGCCTGGGACTTGCTCAGACGGATGCGCTTGGCGGCGAGAAACTTGTTGTCTGTCCAGAGCGCGAAGCGGCAGACGCTGCTCTCGCAGAAATAGCCGTGTTTGCCCTTGACCACGTTGCAGCCGCAGCGCGGGCATTTGCCTATGACCTCGCCCTGCGCGGGAAACTGCGGCGAGGCCAATTTCGGCGCGTATCCGGCGCACAGCTCGCGTACCATGTCCTCAATGCCAGCCATGAACGCCTCCGGAGAAAGCTCGCCGCGCTCGACCTGGCTGAGTTTCTGCTCCCACTCGGACGTGAGTTCCGCCGATGCGAGCTGCTCAGGAAGCACAGCCGTGAGCGCCGCGCCCGTCTGCGTAGGTATGAGAGACACGTTCTTCTTTGCCTTCTTTCGCTCAATAAATCCCGCAGCCACCAGTTTCTCGATGATTCCGGCCCGCGTAGCGGGCGTACCCAGCCCCTTGCGCTCGGCTTCGTCAGGTGTTTCACCGGCGTTTTCCATGGCCGTCAGGAGCGTCCCCTCCGTGAAATGCGCCGGGGGCGAGGTCTGGCCCTGCTTGACCTCGGCGCTCAGGGCGGGCAGCTCATCGCCCTCGTGCAGCTCAGGCAGGGAGCAGTCCCGGCGCTCGGTGCTGTCGTAGGCGCGCCAGCCGGGTTCGAGGATGGTCTTGCCCTTGACGCTGTATGTGAATCCGCCGCAGACAAGCTCGACGCTCGTCTCCAGCCAGCGGTGGGGCGCGGAAACGGCCCGGAGCACCTGTGCCGCCATGAGCCGGAGCAGCTCGCACTCGCCAGCAGGCAGGTCCTCAAGCTCGCAGTCCGCGGAACTCATGGTGGGAACGAGAGCATGGTGGTCGGTGACCTTGGAGCTGTCGCAGACCTGCTCAGCATAGACGGCAAACGGCGGCTCAAGGCCGCAGATGCCAGCTGCGCAGAGGACGAGGGGCTTCACGCCGTCTGCCATTCCATCCGTGAGGAAACGGCTGTCCGTGCGAGGGTAGGTGCAGAGGCGCTTTTCGTAGAGGCTCTGCGCATAGTCCAGCGTCTGCTGGGCGGTGTAGCCGAGGACGCGGTTCGCATCGCGCTGGAGCGTGGTCAGGTCGTAGAGCGCAGGGGCGTTCTCGGACTTCTCCTTGGTGCTGACGGATGTAACGATGCACTTGCCGCTGGCCGAGATCACGGCTGACTCAGCCTCGCCTCGGCCTTTGAATCGCTTGCTCTCGGCCGAAAAATCTCCGAGGTGCAGCTCGGCGGTGTAGAAGGCCTCAGGTACGAAGCTCGCGATGTCTGCCTCTCGCTGCGTGAGCATGGCGAGCGTGGGAGAGACAACGCGGCCTGTGTTCAGGGTGCTGTGGTAAGTGACGGAGAGCAGGCGCGTGGCGTTGATGCCGACGAGCCAGTCGGCGCGTTCACGACAGCGCGCGGCGGCAAAGAGCCGGTCATAGTCCGAACCGGGGCGCAGATCGCCGAGGGCGCGGCGTATCTCGGCTTCCTCCATAGAGTTGAGCCAGAGACGCAGCGTGGGCTTGGTGCAGCCCGTGAGTTCGTAGAGGTTGCGGAAGATGAGTTCGCCCTCGCGTCCGGCGTCGCAGGCGTTTATGACCTGAGAGACGTCATCATTGAGCATGAGCCAACGCAAGTTGCCAAACTGTTTTCGCTTATCCTGTGGCACCCGGTAGCGCCAGTCATGGGGCAGTATGGGCAGGTCGGATACACGCCATCGACTTAGCCGCGGGTCGTAGGCCTCGGCACTTACGAGCTGTGCCAGATGCCCAAGGCACCAGCCGACAACATATCCGTTGCCCTCGAAGTATCCGTCTTTACGTGCCATAGCCCCAACCACCGCGGCAATAGCCTGAGCGACGGAAGGCTTCTCGGTTATTATGAGTGTTTTCAACATGTATTTCTCCTTTTCGTGCAAAATAAAAGAGGCCAGCTTTCGCTGGCCTCTCGGCGTTGTTTTTGGTTCATATGAGGGACTGCAAGTTCTCCTCAAACAGAGGGAGTATACGCAGCTTATTCCTTCCTATGTCAATCAATGCGCTCCCTCACACGCGAGAACACCGCGTCGGATGAAAAGCGACGCGTGTCCTCGGCGGCGGCGCGGTCAGCCTCGTCCAGCTTGGCCTCCACGTTCTCGGTCAGGGCTGAATACTGCTCAAGGCTCATGACGACCATGGAGCCGTAGCCGTTTTTCGTGAGATAAACGGGCTGCCCGCGTTTGACGGTCTCCTCGATCTCCGAGAACTTGTTCCGAAGGTCGGAAACCGGTCGAATGTTCAACATAGTCTCAGCCTCCTATCTGGCGTTGTATCGTCATCTCAGAAGCTGCTTCGTGAATATCTGATGGTCAGTATTACTACCCTTCGATTCAGCTCATCGATTCTGTATATTATCGTGTAGTTTTTCACCAGCAGCTGGCGGTAGCCTTTGTAGGCATAGATACCTTTGCGCCGCTCAGGGCAACGGTGAGGCATACTGCCAAGTGAGAGGATACCAGCCTCAAGCTCGTCAATAAGGGCTGCTGCAGTTCCTGGCTCCTGAAGGTTCCTTGACACATAAGCGAAGATGCCTTCAAGATTGCGCCGGGCTTCGTCGGTCAGCCCAACGGTGTAGGCGGCATTCTCATCCAAGGTACTTGCTCCTCAACTCGTCAAAGGTGTCCTTCACGTCGTGGAACCGTCCGGTCCTCTTGTACTCCGCCTCGGAAGCCGCTATCGCGGCGTCGGTGCGGGCCGTTTCAAACATATCCTCGTAGGTCTCCATGCTCATCACAACCAAGTCGCCGTAGCCGTTTTTGGTGATGAACACCGGCTCGCGCTGCGCATGGCAGAAGTCCGAGATCTCATTTGTGTTGCGCAAATCCGTAATGGGACGTATAAGCGGCATATGCGTCGCCTCCTTTGTACGTTATTATAGCATAATAGCAGCATAATAAC
>CALXGL010000012.1 GCA_944387825.1 uncultured Oscillospiraceae bacterium
ACGTCCGCCGCGCGGATGAGCCTGCCCGAGCCGGAGGCCGCGTCCACCGGAGAGGCGCGCAGCTTTATACGCTCGGAGGTGATGCTCGCCACGGTGAAGAGCGTCACGCGCTTGAGGAAGTTGAAGACCGGCGTGGGCAGGCCGTTGGACTGCACGCCCTCCCACTGCTTGCCTACAAAGAAGTTCTCGTTGACCCTCACTGTGTCGTCGAGCTGTATGGAGGCGTTGTAGTCGAGCATCTTCTCGTACTCGCGCCATACGTTCTCCGCCGCGGGCGGATTCTTCGGCTTCGTCACTGCGCCTCACCGCCCCTTCTGAGCATTTCGCGCGTACCGTAGGCGAGGATGTTCGCAACGCCCCTGGCGTAGCGCTCCTGCTCCGCGTCGTCGCGGGTGCCTTTCCCGGCGCTCCTGTCCGTCTGCCCGGACATGGCGCGCAGCACGAGCTCCATGCGTCCGAGCGCGTGCAGTATCCTGCGCATGAGCCTCAGGGCCGCGAAAATAAGCGCGCAGCTGAGAGCGAGCAGAATCGGAACTGCGATTTCCAGCATTTCAATACCCCCCGTAGTTTAAATACCCGGCGGTCGGATTGCCGCCGGTGATGAATTCGTTGTAATTGACGGGCGCGTCCTCTCCGGCCGCGGAGCTGCGGAGCGTTTCCGCAGCCGTCACCCGGCTGATGCAGTAGTAGCGCACGGCGTCCACGCGGTGCGTGACCTCGTGCGGCTCGCGGGCGCAGTCGTTCGGGTTGAGCTCGTCGGCCTGTATGTCCCGCAGGTCGTCTATGGTTTCGCGGCAGCTGGAGAAGAAGAGCAGCGAGGGCTTCCCGTCGGGGCGCCTGGCGAGCGCCTCCTTGAGCAGCATGTGCCCCTGCACCCTCGAGCTGTCCGCGCGCACAATGGGCACGCCGCGCTCCATAAACAGCTCCGCCATCGTGCGGCCCGAGTCCTTCTGCCTCGACCACATGTCCGGCGGCGCAAAGGTGACCTCGATTTTTTCCCCGGGCAGCGTCCGCTCCAGCATGGCCTCCGCCGCCTCGTGGACAACCAGCCCGCTCTTGGCGTACTCCCGGTACATCCAGCTGCGTCCGGCCTCGTCCACCGCGAACCAGGCGCAGGCGAACATGTCCAGCCCGTAGTCGAAGGCGCGGTAGCGCTTCCAGCCCGCGGGAATGGCGAAGGGCTCCGCCACGTGCACGCTCTCGCTCAGCTCCGGAAAGTAGTTCCCGCCCAGCGAGGACCAGTCGCCGTACCTGTAGGCCCGGCGCAGGTTCTCCGGCATGGCGGACAGCATGCGCAGGTAGCCCGGCGAGGACTTCAAAAGCGCCTCGTTGTCCTCAACCGTCGCCGGGATAAACACATAGTCGTCCGGGTTCTCGTTCTCCTCGGGATTTTCGCGGCCGGCGATGAAGTCCCTGTCGATAAAAAGCCGCTTCACCCACCTGTGACCCACGCCGCCGGGGTTGCAGGTTATGTAGAAGCGCTTGGGGAAGTCGTTGACGCCGCGCAGCAGGCCGCCGAGGAACTGGAAGGCCCGCCAGGTGAACTGCGTGGCCTCGTCGAGGAATATCCAGTCGTACTCCTGGCCGTTGTACTCCAGCTCGCTGGCCTCTCCGGCCCAGTGCCCGAAATGGATAAGGCTGCCGTTCACAAAGTACAGCGAGTGCAGCGAGCCGTTATAGCTCGCGAGCTGCGGCTCTATCATCTTCAGCATCGGCTCTATGTGATTCGACTGCAGCTCGGGATAGGTCTTGCGCATGACCAGTATCCGTATGCCCGGATAGTTATACGCCCCCAAAAGCGCCTTGGTACGCACGGCCCAGGTCTTGCCGCCGCCCTTGGCCCCGCCGTAACCCGTGTACAGTTTTCTTGACGCGAAGAAAAGCTTCTGCTTCGGATTTGCGGTCCCGGGGTTCCATTCAAAGCATCCGCTCACCCTGCCGCGCCGTCCCCAACGCCGGTCAGGCATATGACGAGCTTCTGCTCGCGGCCGCTCTGACCCGACCTGTCCAGATATCCGCCGTTCTTTTCCTGCTTGAGCGCGTTCATGCAGCCGGTGGCCCGCCCTGATTCGGTGACCATGTGGTTCTCAAGCCAGTCCATCCTGGCCAGCCGGGCGCGGTCGAACTCCCGTCTGAAGAGCCTGTCGCCCAGCAGCTTCTCATACTGCTCCTCGCTCAAATCCAGAGACAGCAGCAGCCCCGCCTCCGTAGGAAAGCGGTTTTCCTCCTCCCGCCGCCGGAAATAGGCCTCAATCCGCTCGCGCAGCTCATGCGCCCTCTGGGTTTTTGATTTTCCCATTGCCTCACCTCCGGGCTATATTATATCACAAAAAGATAATTTGTAAAGTATTCTGTACGCAACTGCGGGCGGATTACGCGATTTCTACGCATTCACCAATCCCCGGGACGGCGCGGGCCGCCATGCGGCCTTCCGCGCCTGCTTGAGCCCGGCGGAGGCCGGCGGAACACCGACGGAGCCGCACCGGAGCGTACCGGGGGAGCGGTTCAGGGCGCGATAAGAGCCTGATTACATTAAATTGTGCAAATTGACGATATCATCACTGCACACTGTACCACAGCCGCAAAAAAATCCCCCGCCGGAATACCCGGCAGGGGAGAGGCGGCGTTATTGCCTATTCATCCTTGTCTTTCGGTTCCACGGCCCAGACGCCTTTGCGGCAGGCGCCGCATCTGGTGCAGTCGCGAGCGCAGCCGCGCCGCCGCTTCTGCTGCAAATTGCGCACGGCGAACACGAGCCAGACAATGAGCCCGGCGACAAATAAAGCCTCAAGCCACATTCAAATCACCAACCGTCCTATCTGATACACCAGCAGCGTCACCAGCCAGGCCACGCCCAGCTGGAAGGCCGCGGTGACGAACATGAAGCGCGTGCTGGACTCGCGCCTTATCGTGGCGAGCGTCGCCGTGCAGGGGATATAGAGCAGGCAGAAGACCATGAGGCACAGCGCGTTGAGGCTGCCGAAGCCTATTCCGCCGAGCGCGGAGGCAAAGGCGCTCATGCCCTCCGGAGAGGAGGCGTTTACTATGCCGAAGAGCACGGCGCAGCTGGATACAACGACCTCCTTCGCGGAAATTCCGGCGATAAGCGCGACGGCTATCTGCCAGAAGCCCAGGCCCACGGGCGCGAAGAACGGGGCGATCCAGTGCCCGATGACCGCGCCGAAGCTCTCGGACATGTCGCTGACATAGCCGTGGACGCCGAAGTTGAGCAGCGCCCAGATTATCATTGTGGCCACGAAAATGGTGGTGCCCGCCTTGCCCAGGTAGTCCTTTACCTTTTCCCAGACGTAGATGGCGACCGTTCTCGAATCCGGCAGCTTGTACTCCGGCAGCTCTATCATCAGATAGTTTACGCTCTTTTTGCGGTCAAATACATGGATGAGGGCAGAGACGATGATGGCGACTATAATGCCGATGAGGTACATAGAGTAGGCGACTATCATGGCCCTGTCGCCGAAGAACATCTCCGCGAAGAGGATGTAGATGGTCAGGCGCGCGTTGCAGCTCATGAAGGGCGTGACCAGCATGACCTTGCAGCGGTCGCGCCTGTTCTCGAGCGCGCGGGAGGCCATTATGGCCGGCACGGTGCAGCCGAAGCCCAGCAGCATGGGTATGAAGGCCTTGCCTGAGAGGCCCAGATGGCTCATTATCCCCTCCATGACATAGGCCACGCGCGCCATATATCCGCTGTCCTCGAGCAGGGCGAGGCAGAGGAAAAGTATCAGTATATTGGGCAGGAAGGTTACAATCGTGCCCACGCCGGCTATGATGCCGTCAACGACGAGGGAGCTTATGACCGTGCTCGCGCTGACCGCGTCAAGGGCGCCGGACACGACGCCGCTGAGCCAGTCTATGCCCAGCTCGAGCCAGCCCTTGAGCCAGTCGCCGACCGTAAAGGTGAGGAAAAAGGTGACGGCCATGATGCCGAGAAACACGGGGATGCCCCATATTTTGCTGGTGAGCACGGCGTCGGCCCTCTCCGTGAGCTTGTCCTGCTTCTGCTTGTGCAGCAACACCTCGCCGATTATCTCGCCGATGAAGTCGTACTTCTGGTTGATTATGTCAGACTCGTAGCTGCGGTCGAGCACCTGCGGAAGGTTTACGGGGTATTTTCCGCATATCTCCTTGTCGCTCTCGAGCAGCTTTATGGCGTGCCAGCGATAGTTTTTCATGTCCGGGTAACGCCGCTTCAGCTCGGGTATTATCTGGTCTATCTTGTCCTCAATCTCGTCGGAGTAGACCATGGTGTACTCGCTGTGGTGGTCGTGGGCGTGGTGCGTTACGTCGCTGTGCTCATGTATGAGCCTGTCCGGGTGCGTCTGGCCCACATGGTGCTGCGCCGCGTGCATGAGGATGTCCAGGCCGCGCCGCTTGCGGGCGGAAACGGCCACGACGGGTATGCCCAGCATCTCCGGCAGGCGGTGGAGGTCTATCTCCATGCCGCGCTTTTCCACGATGTCCATCATGTTCAGCGCCATGACCACCGGCTTGCCCAGCTCGAGCAGCTGCAGGGTGAGGTAGAGGCTGCGCTCCAGCGCGCTCGCGTCCACGACGTTTATGATGACGTCCACCTCGTCGGAGAGGATGAAATTGCGCGAGACGGTTTCCTCCATGGTGTAGCTGGTGAGCGAATAGGTGCCGGGCAGGTCCACGAGGTGTATGTCGTCGCCCTGGAACTTTATCTCGCCCTCCACCTTCTCGACGGTGACGCCCGGCCAGTTGGCCACCTTGAGGTTCGCGCCCGTGTAGGCGTTGAAGAGCGTGGTCTTGCCGCAGTTGGGGTTGCCGATGAACCCGATAGTCATATTACTCGCCATCGACCGCGCCCCCCTCTACTTTGATGTTGCGCGTAATATTGTAGCCCAGAGCGAAGCGGGTGCCGCGCAGCTTGACTATCATGATGCCCTTGCCCTTTCGGTTCAGCACACTGACCGGCGTGCCCGAGGTCATACCCAGCGCCTCAAGCCGGCGCTCCAGCTCAAACGGCAGGTCCATGGACTCAACCACGCAGGTGCCTCCTGTTTCAACGTCCTTCAAATACATATCCACTACCTCCAGCCGGGCCGATCCCGGCAGATATTATAATATATTTTTTAGCCGCAATAGTCAATTAGTCCCGACTGATTTCGACGTCTTTAAGCGTAGAATATCGGTTTACATAATTCACGGGATTTTGTATAAAGCCCTCCCGCCGCGCGAAGAGACGAAAAACTCCGAAGACCCGCAATCACGGCTCTTCGGAGTTTTCATCCTCAGACTCGATATACTTCAGCTCACACTCGCGCTGTGCCTCTATGAGCAGGTCTATCGCCTTCTCCGTCTCGCGCAGCAGGTGGAAATACATTTCCCTGCAGTCCGGCATAATATCACCTCACAGCGAGCATTTTAGGGCATATAGTCCTAAAAGCCAATAGGACATATTGCCCTATGCTAGGCTCAAACAGGTGATGAACATGAAGCTCCGCATACGCGATTTGCGCGAGGACGCGGACTACACACAGAGCCGCGTCGCCGCTTACCTGCACTGCGACCAGTCGCAGTACAGCAAGTATGAGCGCGGCGAGCGTCCTCTGCCGCTAGACTGCGCCGTGAAGCTCGCCGAGCTTTACAACGTCAGCCTGGACTATCTCGTCGGGCGCAGCGATGTGCCCGAGGCGCCGAAGCGGTAAACGCACCGGGCGCGCCCGCGCGGGCGTCTGCGCGGACGCCTGCCGGGCCTTGCGGACAAACTGAAATGAGAGAGCCGGAGCTCTCTCATTTTTGCTGCTCGGGCTTCAGCGCGCGGCGCAGGCAGACCATGTCCGCGAGCAGCACGCCGCCCTCATAGATGGGCTTGTCGTAGTTGTCGGTGAAGAAGTTTTTTATCCGGTGCGAATACTCAAAGCCGCACTTTTCGTAAAACGGCAGCGTGAGCGGACTTTCGCCGGTGCCTACCGTGAGCGTTTCGAATTCGCCGGAAAACTCACGAATGATGAACTCCACGAGCGCCCGGCCATGGCCCCGGCGCTGGAATTCGCCCGCGACCGCCAGGTTTTTAAGCTCCAGCACCCCGCCGCCCTCATCCGTGACGACGCATTCGGCGAGGGCCCTGCCGCCGTCCGTGAGTACGAACATCCGGCCGCGGCCGAGGTAGCGCATTATCATGCGCTCAGATTCGTCGGCGAGGAGAAGCAGCTGCATGTACCGCCGCTTTTCTCCGCCGCTTACCTCTTTTATTTCCACTTATTCCGCGTCCGGCTTGGCCTCATAGCCCGCCGCGTGCAGCGCGGCCATGACATTTTTGCCGTGTTCCTCGCCGCCGACCTCGCAGGCGATGTGGACAAGAATCTCGTTGGGCCCGAGGATGCGCGAGAGGCGGTCATGGTTAATCTCCAGCACGTTTGCTCCGGAGTCCGCCAGCACCTGCAGGACCTCTATGAGCCTGCCGGGCGCGTCGGGCATGCGCGTGGTGAAGCGCATGCGGCGGTGGCGCGAAACAAGGCCCTGGTCTATGACGCGGTGGATGAAGCTCACGTCTATGTTGCCGCCCGAGAGCAGGCAGACCGTGCGCTTGTCGCGCGCTTCCACCTTTCCGGACAGCACGGCGGCGAGACTGCTGGCGCCGGAGGGCTCCACAATCTGCTTTGTGCGCTCCATGAGCAGCAGTATGGCGGCGGAAATATCGTTGTCCGAGACGGTGACCATGTCGTCGGCGTACTTCAGTATGGTCTCCACCGTGCGCTCGCCGGGGTTGCCCACCGCGATGCCGTCGGCTATGGTGGAGACGCGCGCCGTGCTCATGTGCTTCCCGGCCCTGAAGCTCTGGTATACCGCGCTCGCGCCCTCGGCCTGTACGCCGACCACGCGCACACGGGGGTTGACCTGCTTGATGCAGGCCGCGACGCCGCTCAAAAGCCCGCCTCCGCCGACAGGGACGACGACCGTGTCCACCGTGGGCAGCTCGCGCAGTATCTCCAGCGCGACGGTACCCTGGCCGGCCATGACCTCGTAGTCGTCAAAGGGGTGCAGGAAGGTCGCCCCCTCGGCCTCGCAAATCTCCATGGCCCTGGCGTAGGCCTCGTCGTAGCAGTCGCCGTAGAGCACGACCTTCGCGCCGTAGCCCTCGGTGGCCTGCACCTTGGCTATGGGCGCGGCCTTGGGCATGACTATGGTCGCGGGCAGGCCGTGGCTGTGCGCGGCGAAGGCCACGCCCTGGGCGTGGTTGCCCGCGCTGGAGGCGACGACGGCCTTGACCTCGCCGCGCTCGACCAGGGCGCCTATCTTGTTGGCCGCGCCGCGAATCTTGAACGAGCCGGTCTTCTGCCGGTTCTCGCACTTGAGCCAGATCTCGCCGCCCGCCATGTTGGAGAAGGTGCTGCTGCACACGAGCTCGGTCTTGTGTACTATACCCTCAAGCCGCTTGGCGGCGCGCTCGAAATCACGTAGAGTCAGGTCCATCTTTTTACCTCCCACCCCGCCGGACGCGGGCCGTTTCTGTTTCCATATTATACTGCGCTCCGTGACACGTCAACACTTTGTATGAAAAAGCGCATAAAAATATACATTTGTCCGTGCAAGACAGACAAAGCCGCTCGAAGCGGCCAAAAAGAGCAAAAGCGCAGATTTTGCCTGCCTGAGCTTGACAAGAACACAGATATTATATAAAATGTGAGTTCAGCGACACGGATAACACGAAAGGGAGTCAAAATACATGGCTAAGGATAAAAAGGTCGAGAGCATAACCGATATGGAGCAGGATTTTGCCCAGTGGTTCACCGACGTGTGCACCAAGGCGGAGCTCGTCGACTACTCCGGCGTAAAGGGCCTCTTCATCCTGCGGCCCTACGGCTACGCCATATGGGAGAACATCCAGTCCTACCTCGACAAGCACTTCAAGGAGACCGGTCACTCCAACGTCTCCATGCCGATGCTGATACCCGAGGGCCTGCTGCAGAAGGAGAAGGACCACGTCGAGGGCTTCGCGCCCGAGTGCGCCTGGGTGACCATGGGCGGCAGCGAGGAGCTGCCCGAGCGGCTCTGCATCCGGCCCACCAGCGAAACGCTCTTCTGCGAGCACTGGAGCCACATCGTACACTCCTGGCGCGACCTGCCCTGCCTCTACAACCAGTGGTGCAGCGTGCTGCGCTGGGAAAAGACCACCCGTCCCTTCCTGCGCGGGCGCGAATTCCTCTGGCAGGAGGGCCACACCATTCACGCCACCGCCGAGGAGGCCGTAGCGGAGACAAAGCAGATGCTGGAAATCTACGCCGACACCTGCGAGAACCTGCTCGCCATGCCCGTACTGCGCGGCGTCAAGACCGACAAGGAGAAGTTCGCCGGCGCCGAGGACACCTACACCGTCGAGTGCATGATGCACGACCACAAGGCCCTGCAGTCCGGCACCAGCCACTACTTCGGCGACGGCTTCGCAAA
Source organism: uncultured Oscillospiraceae bacterium (assembly GCA_944387825.1). Lineage (GTDB taxonomy): Bacteria > Bacillota > Clostridia > Oscillospirales > Oscillospiraceae > Scatomorpha. Next base: position 8,434 of record CALXGL010000012.1, read on the forward strand.
GGCCTTCGGCATTGCCTTCTCTGATAAGGAGAACAAGCTTCAGGCCCCCTTCGAGACCAGCTGGGGCATGTCCACCCGCGTAATAGGCGGCCTTATCATGACCCACGGCGACAACAACGGCCTTGTCCTGCCGCCGCGCGTCGCGCCGATACAGGTGATAGTCCTGCCGATAGCGCAGCACAAGCCCGGCGTCGCCGAGGCCGCCGAGGCCCTCGTGGCGCGCCTCAAGGCCGCCGGCGTGCGCGTAAAGGGCGACTTTTCCGACAACTCGCCCGGCTGGAAGTTCGCCGAGTGGGAGATGAAGGGCGTGCCTCTGCGCCTTGAGCTCGGGCCGCGCGATATCGAAGGCGGCGTCTGCGTCGCCGCCCGCCGCGACAACGGCGAAAAGGTCACGCTGCCGCTCGAGAACATCGAAGAGAGCGTCCCCGCCCTCCTGGAGGACGTCCAGCGCGGCCTCTTTGAAAAGGCCAGGCGCAACCTCGAGGAGCACACCTACACCGCCACGACCGTGGACGAGGTGAAGGACGTCGTCGAGAACCGCGGCGGCGGCTTCGTCAAGACCATGTGGTGCGGCGACGAGGCCTGTGAGCTCAAGATGAAGGAGCTGGCCGGCGTAACCAGCCGCTGCATCCCCTTCGAGCAGGAGCATATCGGCGACGTCTGCCCCGTCTGCGGCAGGCCCGCCAAGAAAATGATAGTCTGGGGCGTCGCGTATTGACGGCGCATAAAAGGACCGGCCGAAAGGCCGGTCCTGAAGTTGTCAAGAAGTCTCGCTTAAGTTTCGCCGCCAAGCGGCGAAAGGGACTGAAATACATTTTCGGCGGCGGCGTGTACGTCGCCGTAAATACTTTGCGCGAAGCGAGCGTCGAATTGTCCGCCTTTGGCGGACAACCGAG
>CALXGL010000013.1 GCA_944387825.1 uncultured Oscillospiraceae bacterium
ACAAGTTCTACGGCGCGGACAACTCCCTCGGCCCGCAGATGAAGGCCACGGGCGAGGTCATGAGCATCGCCCCGACCTTCGAGGCCGCGCTTATGAAGGCGATACGCGGCGCGGGGATAAAGGAGGAAAGTCTCAACCGCCGCGTGCCCTCCGGCCGCCCGCTTCAGATGCGCCTGCGCGAGATTGACGACATGCGCGTCTTCACGCTCTTCGAGGCGCTCAAGGCGGGATACTCCGTCGAGGAGCTGCACTCCCTCACGAAGGTCGACCGCTTCTTCCTTTTCAAGCTCGCCGGCATGGCGGAGCTGGAAAACAGCCTGGTGAAGGGCCTCACGCCTGAAAACGTCGAGAAAGCCCGCCGCTTCGGGTACACCGAGGCGCTTATCGCGAAGCTCTCCGGCGAGACGCCGCCTCCCGCGCCTCCGCTGAGCTACAAGATGGTCGACACCTGCGCCGCGGAGTTTGAGGCGAAGACGCCGTATTTCTACTCCGTGCCCGGCGGACAGCACTGCGACGCGCGCGAGCGCCGCGGAGCCAAACCCACCGTCGTCGTGCTCGGCTCCGGGCCGATACGCATAGGCCAGGGCATAGAGTTTGACTACTCCAGCGTCCACTGCGCGGCCACGCTGCGCGCCATGGGCTACGACGTCGCCATTATAAACAACAACCCCGAGACGGTCTCCACGGACTACGACACCGCCTCCCGGCTCTACTTCGAGCCGCTCTGCCCGGAGGACGTCATGGGCGTCATAGAGGTCGAGAAGCCCGTGGGCGTCGTCGTCGCCTTCGGCGGGCAGACGGCAATATCCCTGGCCGAGTTCCTGGTTGAGCGCGGCGTGAAAATACTCGGCACCAGCGCCGAGGGCATAGACCTCGCCGAGGACAGGGAAAAGTTCGACGCCCTGCTCGAATCGCTCAAAATAAAACGCCCTCGCGGCGCGGCCGTGCATTCGCTTGAGGAGGCCGTCGCCGCCGCCTCCGAGCTTGGATACCCCGTACTGCTCCGGCCCAGCTACGTCATAGGCGGGCAGAACATGGTCATTGCCCACGACGAGGCCGAGGTGCGGCGCTACATGGACGTCATAATCACCGCCGGCAACGGCGCGAACGTGCTCATTGACCAGTACCTGCCCGGCACGGAGCTCGAGTGCGACGTCATATCCGACGGCGAGCGCGTCCTGATACCAGGGATAATGGAGCACATCGAGCGCGCGGGCATCCACTCCGGCGACTCCATCGCCGTCTGCCCGCCCTACAACCTCAGCGAGGCGATGACTCAGCGCGTCATAGCCTGCTCGCGCGCCCTCGCCCTCGCGCTGGGCACGCGCGGGCTCGTCAACATACAGTACCTCACCTACAGGGATGAGCTCTACGTCATAGAGGTCAACCCGCGCGCGAGCCGGACGGTGCCCTATCTGAGCAAGATAAGCGGCCTGCACATGGCCGACGCCGCCACGCGGGTCATGATGGGCGAAAGTTTGGAGAGCCTCGGCCTGCCGGACGGCCTGGCGAAGTCGCCGGATTATGTAGGCGTCAAGGTGCCGGTCTTCAGCTTTGAAAAGGTGCCGAACGTCAACAGCCTGCTGGGCCCCGAGATGAAATCCACCGGAGAGGTGCTCGGCATAGGCCGCACATTCACCGAGGCGCTCTACAAGGGGCTTACCGCCGCGCACTTCCGCTTTGTCTCCGCAGACGGAGAGGCCCGCAGGGGCGTACTGCTCAGCGTAGAGAACCGTCAGCTGGGCGAGATAGGCGAACTGGCCAGGCGGCTTGACGCCCACGGTATGCACATCTACGCCACGCCGGATACCGCCGCCGCGGTACGCGCGCTCGGCTGCTACGCCTTCGACATAGGCCACGTAGCCCGCGTTGCGGACATGGGCGGCCTGCTCGAGAGGGCGGGAATCGGCCTCGTCATATACACCGGCGCGCTGCACGACGACACGATGGGCGACTATGTCGAGCTCCACCGCCAGGCCGTCAAGCGCGGCATCCCCTGCCTCACCAGTATCGACACCGCCCTCGCAGCAGTCAGCCTCCTCGACGAAAAATGGACCGAGGCTTCAACCGAGCTCATAGATATTTCTGAAATATAGCATACAGCGCCATGGCCGCGCATAAGCTCGAATAAGAGGTGATATTATGAGCTGCCTGTTTTCCGAGTTGCGCAGCAAAGAGGTCATAGACCTCAAAAGCGGGCTGCGGCTGGGATATGTATGCGACGCTGAATTTGACGCCTGCTCCGGGCAGATTTGCGCTCTTATCGTCCCCGGAGCGGGCCGCGCCGGCGGCCTGCTGGGCCGCGACGACGACTATGTGATTCCCTGGGGCTGCATCAGCCGCCTCGGCGACGACATAATCCTGGTAGAGCTGCCGGAGAGCCCCTCGCGCCGCCGCAGGGAAAAGCGTCCGTTCTTATATTGAAAACGCCCGGTTTTTAAACCGGGCGTTTTTCCTTGGCCGTCTGTCAGGCGTTTGCTTTGCCTCTGGACACGGCTTTGAGAAAGAAATAGTACACGGGTGCGATACGTTTGAAATCCCGCACAAGCCGCGACGGAAGCTCGTCTGAATATAGCAGCTCGATATTTCTCTCCTCATGTATGAGGCACAGGCTCTTTTCGTCGAGCCACGCGCGGATATTCTCCGGGGCCTCCGGATGCCGCGTGCGCTTATAGCGCGAGTCCTCTAGGAAGAACACGCTCTGCTTCTCGAAAGAGGCGAGGGCGGCCCGCCAGTCCGGGTCGTTGTCCGCAATGAGCTCGCGGGCGGCGGCCACGGTTTCGGGCTCGGTCTGATACCAGCCGCAGCCCCATCGCAGAATCCGCGGCGAGAACTCGAACCAGAAACTCGGATAGCCCAGGTATTTGCCCCGCAGCAGCGTTATCCACATGACGTCGCGGTATATGGGCAGCTCCGGGCCCCGGCGCGTATCGCGCCATATGCGTGAAATGCTTTTGCCTACCTTGGGCACAATTATGAGCTGCGGGTCAATCTTCTCCATTCCGGGCGCGATGGCTTCCACCAGCTCGGCAATGGGTGAAACAACAAGCCGCTCGTATTCGTCATGGTGCGCGTGAAACCATTCGCGCGAGTTCATAACACGGTTCAGGGCCATGAAGTCCAGGGTTCCTTCGCTAAAAGGCATAGTCAGTCGTCTCCTGTTGAATCTTGCCGAATTATTTTAGCACGTCAGCGGCCGGCATGCAATTCACAAATTTGTATGGAATTACGCCGCAGAATGTGATAATATGATAAGCGTTTCAATTTAATTGCTGGAGGACTGCAAATGCGCGGCTTCATGAAGCGGGTGGACCTGTTCTGTTACAAGCACCCGCGCTTTGGAATAAACAACCTCATGCTTTTCATCGTGTTCGGCACCCTGGCGGTGTGGCTGCTTGGGGCTATGGATACGACAAACCTGCTGGAGTACTACCTTGCCTTTGACGCGGCCGCAGTGCTGCGCGGTCAGGTGTGGCGGATAATAACCTTTGTCTTCATACCGCAGAGCAGCGGGCTGTTCCTCATATTGTTCCTGTATTTCTATTATTTTATAGGCTCCACGCTTGAGCGCGAATGGGGCGCGGGCAGGTTCACGATATATTATCTGATGGGCATGCTGCTGACGGTTATCTACGGCTTCGTGACCTATTTCGTGACGAACCGCTCCTACCTGATGACCGCGAATTACATCAACCTTTCGATGTTCTTCGCTTTTGCCACGCTCTTCCCGGACAACCGTGTGCTGCTCTTCTACTTCATCCCGATAAAGATAAAATGGCTGGCCATAGTTGACGCGCTCTACTTCGTCTACGCCATTTTCGAGGGCCTGGGCCGCGGTCAGGGCATGATGAGCTTCCTGCCGCTCGTCGCAATACTCAACTACTTCCTCTTTTGCGGAGACGCGCTCTTCCGTTCGGCCGCGCCCCGTTCCCGCGCGCAGCGGCAGAGTACGATAAATTTCAAGCGCGCCGCGCGGAAGATTAACTATGAGCAGAAGACTAAAGGCTATACGCGCAAATGCGCCGTATGCGGCCGCACGGACACGGATTATCCCGATTTGGAATTCCGCTACTGCTCGAGATGCAAGGGCGTTCACTGCTTCTGCCAGGACCATATAAACAACCACATCCACTTCACTGAATAAGCGGATGCGCTTTGACATAGAGATGAAACCGGTGGTGTAACATGCCTAGAGGGAAAAAGAGAAGCAATAACAATGCAAAGCCGGCGTCCACGGGACGTCTGATAGCGCAGGGGGCAATGTTTGTCCTGCTGTGCCT
>CALXGL010000014.1 GCA_944387825.1 uncultured Oscillospiraceae bacterium
GCGGGAAATAAACAAACCCGGCCGCCCACAGGGGCGGCCGGGTTTGCTTTGTAGAGGATTTGGGGGAGCTGCAATATTGAAGGGATTAGTAGAATTCAACTATGTTCGAGTATTCGAACGGAGCTTCAATGAAGTTGCCGTACTGGTCGTGGACGGTTGCGGTTATGCGCAGGCGGTAATCATACCCGCGCACGACATACCACGGCTCGTCGATGGTGATGCGTTCCTGACCGGTTGTGGTCCAGGTGCGCACATCGGTCCACTTACCGTCCAGCTTCTGAAGCTTGACTTCAAGTTCGACGGTATAGCCGGTGTCAATTTGCACCTGAGTATAGCAGTCAGCTCTGCCAGAGTCAGAAATCTCAAGACTCATGTAGATGGTTTGAACTTCTTTATATCTTGGAGAAATAATATCAACTACTTCAGAGTCATAGCAATCATCGGCTAAAGCAAATATATTTAAAGGCACAAATAATACCATACAAAGCGAAAGAATACAAAAGATTTTTTTCATTGAAAATCTCCTCAATTTGTTAGCAAAAATTCATTTACAAATTTATTTGCATCTGAAAAGGGTATATTTTTAAAAATTATTATTACATATTCTAGTTTTTCAAGATCCGCGATAGAAGCAATTACCTCATTGCTTTGATAAGAAATTATACCATTAAATCTCTCACTTTTGAGCTGAGTTTGATTTGTATTGTTTTCAGTGTTTATGCTTAAACCAGAGCTTTCTCCAGAACTAACGGTTATGTTTATTGAAGAGCCATTTGCGTTTTCATATTTAATCCAACTAGACTTGCGGGTTTCCCCATAGTCCGCCACCTTGAAGCCGGACGGGAGCTCGGGGATGCTGTAGTCAAATTCCGGCTTTGCGGCGGCGGCGCGGTCGGCGTCCCTGTCCTCGAAGCTGAAATACGTCGCGGCGTCCGTCGCCCTTATCAGCAGGTTGTGCACCGACGCGCCGAACGCGGGGAACGCGCAGCAGGCTCCGGCCAGCAGCGAAAACGACGCAAGCGCCGCTATGAGGATTACGCGCGCCGCCATGTGCCGCTTCCCGCGCGGCCGCGCCGCGCATTTTCTGCGCAGGCGGAACCGGCTCCGGCTGATTGTGTCCAGGCACCGGTGGTCCAGCTGGAGCGGGACCTCGAAGTTCGGGTCATTTTCAAGCCGTTCGTTCTCTTTTTGAAGCAATTCGCCCTCATAATCAGCTATTTCGTTCATGAAAAGAGCCATCAGCGACTCTTCGTAATTCTCCACAAGCTGATCACGCAGGCTCAAAGTCGAATTCTCCCTCCTTTATCCTTGCCACGACCTGACGCCGTGCCCTCGTAAGCTTCATCCTTATACTGTCCGGACTGCAGCCGAATGTCTCGGCCAGCTCTCTGTCGCTCTGCTGCAGCAGGTATTTGCCCGCGAGCAGCGCCTGGGTGTCCTCGGGCAGAGTCCTCCAAATCGCTACAAACTTATCCCTGCGTTCGTGTATCAAAACCACATCCTCCGGCTGGGGCGAGCTGTCCGCAATCGGGAGCTCCGCCAGATTATCCTCCGCATCCGCCAGGTGCCTGCGGCCGCGCTCCTGCCTGCGCAGCTGGTTTATAGACAGGTTCCTGATAGTATAGACAACATAGGCGGTCAAAGTGCAACTTTCCAATTCTGAAATTACGTCGGCCTTGTCCATAAGCTTGAGGACCGCGTCGTGTACCACGTCTTCGGCGTCGAAGGGATTCTTGAGGTATTTCAGGGCCGTGCCGTACATCAGAGTCCGGTGCTTCAGATACAGCTCGGTGAAAAAACGAAGGCTCTCGTCAGGTTCAAAAATTGCCATAGCGATAAGCAGAGCGATCATCCCCGATTCAGGCGCGTCTTGGCCGGCGGCCCGGAATGAAAGCGGAAAGGTCTGGTGCCACCCCCTCTAAACAATAAACAAAGCTGAAGCCCGTTCTGCAACAGTTTTGCCGCTTCCACGAAGCGGCAAAAACAGTAATATTAGAGAAAAATCAAATTTAATTGGAATATAACGCGCCGATAAAGCTAAAAATTATGAAATATTAGTATATTCACATAGAAAAAATAATTTTGTGGCATAATTACGGCATCACCGCGCAAGAGGTTAATACGATGCCGCAATTTGGGGAAATACTAATCGAACTGCGAGAAGAAAAACGGATGACGCAGGGCCAGCTTGCAAGCGCGCTGCACGTATCGGGCAGCACGATATCGGCCTACGAGACGGGCAAGGCCCTGCCCACGATGGAGCGGGCGATACAGCTGGCGGGATTTTTTGACGTCACGCTGGACTATCTGCTCGGCCGGTCGAACATCCGGTTTGACCTGGCTGCGCTCAGGAAGCCCGTGTACAGGAACCGGACGATAGGCGACATGGTCGTTTACATCAACGACATGCCGGAGGATTTGCGCGCGGTTGCTTACCGCGTGATAGCGGCGCTGCGGCGCGCGGCGGACTCCGAGGCAAACGGGTAAGGCCGGGAAACGAATAAACCGTCAGGCGGCAGCTTTACGCTGCCGCCTGTTGCATTTTTACGGCTGTATTTGTCTATACAGTAGAATAATATTCGTCTGCGTTCCGCCGTCCGGGCGCCGCGCGGGCGGGACGGACAGGCGCCGCAAAGCGCGGCGGAGGCTGTTGCAAACCCGCGATAATAAGGAAATATGCAACCGCCAGTATATTGACTGGCGCTTAGAGAAAATCTTTCCTATGCTGGGGCAGGGAGGGATTTTTGCGTTGTATTCCGTCGAAATAGGGATGAATATCGTGAAACTGCGCAAAGCCCGAGGCATGACCCAGGAACAGCTTGGACTGCAGGCCAATGTGAGCATAACGAGGCTCAGGGATATAGAGCACGGGCGGGCGAACGCCAGCATGGATACTTTAAAGAGTATCGCGGATGTTTTGGGGGTTGCGCTGCCTGTGCTTTTTATTTATTCGTTGGAACCGGCGGAAGTTTTGGAAATGCTCCACAGAGCGCAGCCGGAGACATTGACGGCGGGATAAGAGGTGTAAGTCGTGGAACAAGTGAGCTTGGAAGTGTACGGTCTTCTGCACGGCCTTGGCGTGACGCCCAACTATGCGGGGTACTTCCAGACGGCGTATGCCGTCGGGCTCTGCATGGAGGAGCCGGAGCGCCTTACGCTGGTCACGAAGCTGGTGTACATGGAAGTGGCGAAGAAGTACCGGACCACGTGGAAAGCGGTGGAGAGGAACATACGCACGGTGGCGTCCGCCGTGTGGGAAAGGCGTCCGGAGGCGCTGCAGGCGCTCATGGGCCGGAGCCTGAATTCGAGTCCGCACGCGTCCCAGTTTCTCGCCGCGCTCACTGTAAACGCGCTGTCCGCCCGCCGCTGACACTCCGTAACTTCCGCCCGGCAATACCCCTCACACCCCCGGAGCCCCTCCGCTCCGGGGCCTTTTTATTCCCCCAACACCTCGCGGCAAGGCCTGCGGAGGCGAAACTTTACAAAATCCGGCTTGCATAGCGGGCGGGGGGCGTGTACAATCCAGATAGAACAAGGATTGGAGGCGCCATATGGGAGAGTTTACGCGCGACTATCTCGAGCTGCTTTCGGAAAAGTATCCGGATGAAGCGGCGGTCTGCTCCGAGATAATAAATCTCGAGGCCATACTTGCCCTGCCGAAAGGCACGGAGCACTTTATAAGCGACCTGCACGGCGAATACGCGGCCGTGCGCCACATACTCAACAACTGCTCGGGAGTCATACTCGAAAAGGTGCGTATGCTCTTCGAGGGGCTGCGCGGCGAAGCGGCCTGCCGCTCGCTGTGCTCAATTATATACTATCCGCGCGAGGAACTCAACGCCCTGCGCGAAAGAAATGAACTCACCGCGGAGCGGCTGCGCAACACGCTTGAGGACCTGTGCCTGCTGGCGGAGACGCTTTCCAGCAAGTACACGCGCGGATATGTGCGCGAACAGATGCCCTCGGGCTGGGAGTTCGTGCTCGACGAGCTGCTGCACATCCAGCGCGACGAGGAATCCAACCAGCACCGCTACCACGATACCATACTGGACAGCATCATAAGCACCGGCTCGGCCGACAACGTCATAGCCGCGCTTGCGGAGCTTATCAAGCGCCTGGCCGTTGACCGGCTGCATGTCGTCGGCGACATCTTCGACCGCGGCCCGGAGCCGGCGGGGATTGTGGAGACGCTCATGCGCCAGGGGCACATAGATATACAGTGGGGCAACCACGACATACTCTGGCTGGGCGCGGCGGCGGGCAGCCCCGCCTGCGTCTTTACAGTGCTGCGCATAACCTGCGACTACGATAACGAGGTCACGCTTGAGCGCCGCTACGGCGTGAGCCTGCGCGCGCTTGCCGAGTTCTGCGAGCGCGTCTATGGCTCCGCGGACAAGAAGACGCGCAAGCTGGCCCTCTCCGTCCTGGGCTTCAAGCTCGAGGGCCAGGTGATTATGCGCCACCCGGGATACGGCATGGACGACAGGCTCATGCTGAACCGCATAAATTACAGGGATTGGACCGTCGAGCTCGAGAGCGGGGTTTATCCGCTCAATACGACGCATCTGCCCACAATAGATCCCGCCGCCCCCTACAGGCTCACGCAGGCCGAGCAGGAGCTGACGGACGAGTACGTGGACGCCTTCCGGGAGAGCCAGCCGCTCAGGCGGCACCTGGATTTCATATACCGCCGCGGCAGCACCTACCTTTGCCGCAACGGCAATCTGCTTTATCACGGCTGCATCCCGCTGACGCCGGAGGGCCGGTTTGCCCGCGTGCGTCACGGCGGGAAGTGGTATTCGGGCAAGGCGCTCATGGACTATGCCGACGCGGTTGTGAAGAGCGCCTGGGTACGCGGCGAGGAGAGCGCGCTGGATATGATGTGGTATCTCTGGTGCGGGAACGACAGCCCCTTCTCCGGGCGCGTGTTCCACACCTTTGAGCGCGCAATGGTGGACGACAAGAGCACCTGGACCGAACCGCGCAACCCCTATTTCCGCTTCTGGGACGACGAAAAGACCGCGCGCATGATACTCGCCGAGTTCGGGCTCGACCCGGACACGGGACATATCATCAACGGACATACGCCCGTCAAGGCGGTCAAGGGCGAGAGCCCGGTCAAGGCTGGGGGCAGGCTTTTCGTCATAGACGGCGGCTTCTGCAAGGCTTATCAGGCCACGACGGGCATAGCCGGCTATACGCTCATTTACAGCTCGCACGGCATCAGGCTCAAAAGCCACCGGCCCTTTGAGGGCGTGGCCAAGGTGCTCAGCGAGAACGCCGACATGGAGAGCGACAGCGTTTCCATCGAAGAATTCCCCCGCCGCAGGTATATCGCGGACACAGACGAGGGCGCCGTCCTCCGCCGCAGGATAACGGCGCTGAAAGAACTCCTGACCCTGTACCGCCGCGGCGAAATGTGAGCCCCGCGCTGGGCAAAGGGGCCCTTGCCGCAAGGATTTTCAAACACCGATATATGCAACGACAATTGCGCCGGAGAGAAGGGCGGCTTCAAAAAAGCATATTATCGGCATGCCCACCGTGAAGCTCGTGCGCAGGGTCTTGTGCCGGTAGGCCTTCATGCCCAGCATTACGCCCGGCGAGCCGCCGAGGACTGCGGCGAGAAAGAGCGCCGCCTCGGGTATGCGCCGCCGGCCCAGCTGCGCGCGGCGCTTGTCCGCGCGCATGAGCAAAAAGGCGTCGAGATTTATGAGCAGCAGGTAGGCGGCGAGTATCTTCAAAAGCAGACTCATCGCTTACCACCCCTTCCGCCGCGCGGCGTATTGCCGGCGGCGCCGGGCCGCGGCCTTCCGGCCGCGGCCCTTTTCTGCGCGTCCCCGGCTTTGCGCGGGGCGTAGGGCCGGACGAGGCAGTTTTTGCCGTAGCCTATCAAATCCTCGCGGCCCGCCGCCTTCAGCGCCTCGACCACCAGCCTGTGGTTGGCCGGGACGGTGTATTGCAGCAGCGCGCGCTGCATGGCCTTTTCGTGCGCCGAGCGCGGGACGTAGACCTCGCTCATGTCGCGCGGGTCTAGGCCGGTGTAGTACATGCAGGTGGAGACGGTGCCCGGCGTGGGGTAGAAGTCCTGCACCTGCTCGGGCCTCCGGCCGGTGCGGCGGAGGAACTCCGCGAGCGCCACGGCGCTCTGCAGCGTGCTGCCCGGGTGGGAGCTCATGAGGTAGGGCACGACGTACTGCTCCTTGTCGAAGCGCTTATTTAGCTTGCGGTACTCGGCCATGAAGCGCTCGTAGACCTCGATGTGCGGCTTGCCCATGCAGTCGAGCACCGAGTCGATGCAGTGCTCGGGCGCGACCTTGAGCTGGCCTGAGACGTGATAGCGCACCAGCTCCGAGAAGAAGGCCCCGCTCTTATCGCAGAGCATGTAGTCATACCTTATGCCGCTGCGGACGAAGACCTTCTTGACGCCGGGTATCTTCCTCAGCTTGCGCAAAAGGGCGAGATAGTCGCTGTGGTCGGCGTCTATATTCGGGCAGGGCGTGGGCGCGAGGCAGTTCCGGTTGGGGCACATGCCGCTTTTGAGCTGCTTTTTGCAGCTCGGATGGCGGAAGTTCGCGCTCGGCCCGCCCACGTCGGAGACATAGCCCTTCCAGAGCGGGTGGCGCGTCATCGCCTCCACCTCGCGTATGACGCTCTCGTGGCTGCGGGAGGTCACCATGCGGCCCTGGTGGAAGGCCAGCGCGCAGAAGCTGCAGCCGCCGAAGCAGCCGCGGTTGTGTATGACGGAAAAGCGCACCTCGTCTATGGCCGGCACGCCGCCGAGCGCGTCGTACATCGGGTGTACCTCGCGGGTATAGGGCAGCTCGGCCACGCGGTCGAGCTCCGCCGTCGGAAGCGGCATGGCGGGCGGGTTGACGACGAGATACCGGCCGCCGTGCTCCTGCGCCAGCGTCCTGCCGCGCACGGGGTCGTGCTCGGCGTACTCAACGCGCGTGGCCTCGGCGTACTTGCGCCGGTCGGCGCAGACCTCCTCAAAGGAGGGCAGCACGAGCGCGCCCTCCGGCGGCTCCCCGGCGATATAGGCCGTGCCGCGGATGCCGCGCATCTCCGCTATGTCCTCGCCGGCGGCGAGGCGGCGGGCAATCTCAATCGTCGCGTACTCGCCCATGCCGTAGACGAGGAGGTCGGCCCTGGCGTCGAAAATGACGCTGCGGCGCACCTTGTCCTGCCAGTAGTCGTAGTGCGCGAAGCG
>CALXGL010000015.1 GCA_944387825.1 uncultured Oscillospiraceae bacterium
AGGGAATTGTCCTCGCCCTTACATGTGAAAGCGGCTTCGACCGGCTCAAGCCGGTGTCCGCCGTGCTGGATGAGCAGCCGGTGCTGGATGAAAAGCTCCTGAGCCTTGCCATGTGGATGCACGAGCGTTTTTTCTGCACCGTATATGAAGCGGTCAAGGCGATGCTGCCCGCCGGACTGTGGTTCAGCGGAGGCAAGCAACGCGTGCGTGAGAAATACGTGACGGTGGCGGAGCTGGATGTCCCGGCCGAAGAGGCGGCAGAGGCGGCCGAGCGCAAGCGCCTGAGAGCGCCGCTGCAGTCGGAACTGCTCAGAACTCTTTGCTCCATAGGCCGTGCGAACGTAAGCGACCTCCTTGAATTTACCGGCGCGTCCAGGCAGAGCCTCCGCGCGCTTGAGAAGGCCGGATACGTCCGTTTGGGCGAAGAAGAGGTGTTCAGAAGGCCGGAGGTCAGTGTTGAACCGGCTGCATTGCCGGAGCTTAACGAAGCGCAGCGCAGGGCGTTTGAAGGCATAGACGCGCTTGCGGACGGCGTGCATCCCGGAGCGGCGCTTCTTTTCGGAGTCACCGGCTCAGGCAAAACCACTATCTACATCAGGCTTATTTCCGCGCAGCTTGAGCGGGGCAAAAGCTGTATGCTGCTTGTCCCGGAGATTGCGCTTACGCCGCAGATGCTGCGCACTTTTACCTCGCATTTTGGCGATGAAATCGCCGTCCTCCATTCAAGCCTTTCGGCGGGAGAGAGGTACGACGAATGGCGCAGAATAAAGTGCGGAGAGGCGCGCGTCGTAATAGGCACGCGCAGCGCCGTATTTGCCCCACTGCAGGAGCTTGGGCTTATTATCATAGACGAGGAGCAGGAGGACACCTATAAGAGCGAAAACGCCCCCCGTTATCACGCGCGGGACGTGGCCAAGTACCGATGCTCGCGGGACGGAGCTTTTCTTCTCCTTGGCTCCGCCACGCCGGATATAGAGAGCCGCTACCATGCCGAAACAGGAAGATACGGCTTCTTCCGGCTTCACGGGCGCTATAACGAGCAGGAGCTTCCCGGCGTCGAGATAGTAGACCTCAAGCGTGAGCTGAGACGCGGAAACGGCGGCGCCGTGAGCGAGCGCCTGCGCTCTGAGCTTGAGCTGAATATTTCCCGCGGAGAACAGAGCATTCTGTTTATAAACCGCCGCGGCGCCAATAAGCTCGTCACCTGCGTCGAATGCGGCTATACCTATCGCTGCCCCAACTGCTCCGTAAGCCTTACCTTTCACAGCTACGGGCGCAAGCTCATGTGCCACCACTGCGGCTATACTCAGCCTCTTGACGAGCGCTGCCCGGACTGCGGCGGCGCGCTGAAGTTTGTGGGGACGGGAACGCAGAAGGTTGAAAGCGAGCTGCAGGAGCTGTTTCCGGGCGTTGAAATACTGCGCATGGATACGGATACGGTCTCCGGAGCCGGAGGCCACGACAAGCTTCTGGAGCGTTTCCGCAGAGAGAAGATACCGATTATGGTCGGCACTCAAATGGTCACCAAGGGCCTGAACTTCGAGAACGTCACGCTCGTGGGCGTGATTTGCGCCGACCAGGGACTGTATGCCGGGGACTACCGCGCGAGCGAAAGGACCTTTTCTCTCATTACTCAGGTCGTGGGCCGTTCGGGCAGGTTCGAGAAGCCCGGCCGCGCCGTCATACAGACGTATACGCCCGACAATGAGACTATACTTCAGGCTGCGAATCAGGACTATGAAAGCTTCTACCGTTCTGAAATAGAGCTACGCAGGCTTCAGCTGCTTCCGCCTTTTACGGAACTGCTGGGTGTTACGCTTTCCGGAATGGAGGAGACGCTGGTTCTTGACTGCGCGCTCCGCGTACGCGACGAGCTGGAGTTTGCCATACGCGACTCCTCAGGCGCGCGCGTCCTCGGTCCCGCACCGCTCTCGGTGCTGAAGGTAAACAACAACTACAGATACCGCGTCACACTCTGCGCAGCACCCGGAAACGGAATGCGCCGGCTCATCGCGGGGATTATTATGAAGTATTCAGCGGATAAGAAGTATCGTTCCGTGGCAATTTACGCGGATACAAATCCGTCGGATTGAAATAAGCGAGGAGGATAATATGGCTCTCAGAAATATTGTTCTTGAAGGCGACAGGGTCCTGCATAAGAAGTGCCGCCCTGTTACGGAATTTGATTCCAGACTGCATCAGCTGATAGACGACATGCGCGAAACTCTCGAGGACGCCGACGGCGTCGGCCTTGCCGCGCCGCAGGTCGGAGTGCTCCGCCGCATAGTCATCGTGCTCGAGACAAATGTCCCGGAAGGCGAGGAGCCCTATATGATAGAGCTCATTAATCCGGAGATTACAGCTAAATCCGGCGAACAGAACGGCCCCGAGGGCTGCCTTTCCGTGCCGGGCAGATTCGGACTTGTGGAGAGGCCGATGGACGTCACCGTCCGTGCGAAGGACAGGTACGGCAAGGAGTTTGAAGTCAGCGGACACGAACTTACCGCCAGGGCGTTTTGCCATGAGCTGGACCATCTCGAGGGCAGAATGTTTACTCAGTGTGCAAGCCGCATGCTCAGCAACGAGGAGCTTGAAAGCGGAAGCTGGATGGACGAGGTGAACTCTTGAGCGGCCTGCGCGTTGTTTTTATGGGTACTCCGGATTTCGCGGCGGCTTCGCTTGAAGCCGTGCTGGACGCGGGATACGAGGTCGCGGCGGTGTTCACGCAGCCGGATAAGCCGCGCGGGCGCGGCATGAAGCTCGCGGCCTGTGAGACGAAGCGGCTGGCTCTGGAGCGGGGGCTGAGAGTCTATCAGCCGGAGAGCGTACGCACCGGCGAGGCGGTTGAACTCATGCGTTCGCTCTCTCCGGATGTGCTGTGCGTCGTGGCATACGGCAAGCTGCTTCCGGACGAGCTGCTGGCTGTGCCGAGATACGGCGCCGTGAATGTACACGGCTCGCTTCTGCCAAAATATCGCGGTGCGGCGCCGATACAGTGGTCGGTGCTAAACGGCGACGAATACGCCGGCGTATCCACCATGTACCTTGCGCACGATATGGACGCCGGGGACGTTATTTATCGCGAGGCTACGCCCGTCGGCGAATACGAGACAGCCGGAGAGCTCTTTGACCGGCTGGCGGCAATGGGCGCTGAGCTGCTTGTGAAAACCCTGAACGCCATTGAAAACGGGACTGCGCCGAGGGAGAGGCAGAATGAAGCTGAGGCCACATATGTCGGACAGCTGGATAAGAGCATATGCCCCATAGACTGGTCAAGGCCCCAGAATGAGATTATTAAGCATATCTGCGGACTCAACCCCTGGCCGGTTGCTACGATGTCATTGAACGGTGAGACTATGAAGGTGTACATGGCCCGCAAAACCGATACCGTGACGGACAGGGCGCCCGGGAGCATCGTCGGCGCAGGCAGGGCGGGACTGGAAATTGTCTGCGGCGGCGGGCGGACAGTGCTTATCACAGAGCTGCAGGCTCCGGGAAAAAAGCGTATGAGTGCGCACGACTATCTGGTCGGCCACCCGGTGAACATTTCGTGAGCCCCGCTAGAGAGGCCGCGCTGAGGGCCATGACCCTCGTGCGGAAGGGAAAGTTCATGAGCGAGGCAGTGGACGAGGCCGTACGCGCCTTTAAGCTCGACCGGCGCGACGCCGCGCTCTGCTCGCGCATAGTCCACGAGGCGGTGAGCAACCGCGGCTATATAGGCTCCGTCCTTGAGAACTGGTCCAAGCTTCCGACAAACCGCCTCGAGCACGTCGTATACGACATCCTGGTCATTGGCGCGGCGCAGCTGCTCTTTATGGACCGCATCCCGCCCAGCGCGGCGGTGAACGAGGCCGTGGAGCTCTGCCGGAAATACAATGGCGAGCGCGCCACGAGCTATGTAAACGGCGTCCTGCGCCGCGTGGCGGAAAACCGCGGCGAGCCGCCGGAGATATTCAAGCGCGTCTCCGGAGCCGAATACCTCGGCTTTCGCTATACGCTCTCGCGCTGGATTGCGGAGGATTTCGTCCGCCGCCGCGGCTATGAGGGCGCGGAGGCCCTCTGCCGGGCGAATAACGCCGAGCCGCCGCTGACCATACAGGTCAACACGCTCAAAACAAGCTCAGCGGAGCTTTCAGGCGCGCTTCGGGCCGCCGGCGTCGAGGCCGCACCCGGAGCGCTGCCGGACTCCTTCAACCTTCCGCCCTCGGGGCTCATAAGCGCCCTTCCGGGCTATGACGAGGGGCATTTCTACGTGCAGGACGCCGCCGCGCGCCTGGCCGTCGAGGCCGCCACGCCGGAAAAGGGCATGAGCGTGCTCGACGCCTGCTCCGCCCCGGGCGGGAAGAGCTTCGCCGCCGCCATTCGCATGGGCGGCGAGGGGAGCATACTCGCCTGCGATCTAAAGGAAAAGCGCCTGAAGCGCGTCGCGGAGGGCGCAAAGCGCCTCGGGCTCGAGGGTATGATTGAGTGCCGCGCCATGGACGCGCGCAGGCCCGGAGAGGAACTTCACGGGCGCTTCGACGTCGTAATAGCGGATGCGCCCTGCTCGGGCTTCGGCGTCATTCGCCGCAAGCCGGAGATAAGGTACAAGACGGAGTACGAGGTCGCCTCTCTGCCGGCGATACAGCTCGCGATACTGCGCGGTCTGGCCGCCTGCGTGAAGCCGGGCGGGACGCTTCTGTACTCCACCTGTACGCTGCTTGAGCGCGAAAACGAGGACGTCGTGCGCGCCTTCCTCGCGGAGAACGAGGGCTTCACCGCCGCAGATGAGCGAACGCTCTGGCCGGATATTGATAAAACGGACGGATTTTTTATATGCAGGATGGTAAAATCAATTTAAGATCGCTCCTGCCTGAAGAACTGGCTGCGGAGCTCAAGGCCATGGGACAGCCCGCGTACAGGGCAAAGCAGGTCTTTGACTGGCTGACGCACGGCGCCGGGAGCTGCGGCGAGATGAGCAATCTGCCAAAGAGCCTGAGAGCCGCTCTGGACGACAGATTCTTTCTCGGCAGCCCGAAAGTGCTGAGGAAGCAGGTTTCAGCCGAGGATGGGACTGTCAAGTACCTCTGGGGACTCAGAGACGGCAATGCCGTGGAGACCGTCGTCATGCGATACCACTACGGCAACAGCGTCTGCATCTCCACTCAGGTCGGCTGCAGGCAGGGCTGCGCGTTCTGCGCGTCTACGATAGGCGGGCTCGTCCGCAATCTGGACGCCGGCGAGATGCTTGAAGAGGTAATGTTCTCGGAGAAGGAGTCGGGGCTCAAAATTGGGCACATAGTGCTCATGGGCATAGGCGAGCCGCTTGACAACTTCGACAACGTCGTAAAATTCCTGCAGCTGGTAAACCACCCGGAGGGCATGAATATAGGAATGCGGCACATTTCCCTTTCAACCTGCGGGCTGATAGAAAAGTTTGACAAGCTGGCCGAGCTTAATTTACAATTGACCTTGTCGGTGTCTCTGCATGCGCCGGATGATGAAACACGCTCCAAAATCATGCCGGCCAATCGCGGCAGAGGCGTGTCGGAACTCATAGATAAGTGCGAGGCCTATTTCAAAAAGACGGGGCGGCGCATATCCTTCGAGTACGCGATGATAGACGGGGTGAACGATTCCGAGCAGCAGGCCGCCCTGCTTGCAAAGCACGCTAAACGCGTGAGCGCGCATGTCAATCTGATACCTTTGAACCACGTGGATGAGCGCGCGTTTTTGCAGCCTACGCCCCCGGACAGGATACAGTCCTTCAAAAAGTTGCTGGAGCGTGAGGGCATAAACGTAACGGTAAGGCGCTCGCTTGGGGGAGACATAGACGCCTCGTGCGGACAGCTGAGGAAAAAAGCCGCTGACGCGCTGGGCGCGGGAACGGAGAAGAGATGAACAGTTTTGGCATCACGGACAGAGGAGCTGTAAGGCGCGACAATCAGGACAGCTTCCTTGTTGAACGGCTCGATGAGAGAGAATGCGTAATAGCCGTGCTGTGCGACGGCATGGGCGGCGAAAAAGCGGGCAACATAGCCAGTGATCTTGCCGCCAAGACATACGTATCCGAGCTGAAGGAAAAAATACTGTCCAATACCTCGCGCAAGCCGGATATCAAAGCCATGATGGAGTACGCCTGCGACGCGGCAAACCACATGGTATACTCTTATTCCTGCTTCGACACGGATTACACAGGCATGGGTACGACCCTTGTGTCTGCGGTGATTTACGGCGAGCGCGTATGGATACTCAATGTGGGCGACAGCCGCTGCTATAAGCTGACGCGCAAGCGGATAACGCAGGTTACAAAGGATCACTCGCTTGTACAGGATATGGTGGACAGAGGCGAGATAAGTCCGGAGCAGGCGCGCTGGCACCCGCGCAGAAATGTAATAACGCGCGCTCTGGGCGTAAATGAGCTTGTGCCCTGCGATATATTTACGCCGAAGCTGCAGAGGGGAGAAATGCTGATGCTCTGTTCAGACGGGCTTACAAATACCCTCGAGGATCAGGAGATATTTGCGGCATACAGGAAAAACCCCGACCCGCTTTCGCTTTCGCGCTCGCTCATGGACGAGGCCCTGAAGCGTGAAGCGCGAGACAACGTGACGATAGTAGTCGTATCCAAATAACCCCGGACGTTTGGAGGCAGCCATGGACACAGGTATGGATAAGTATTTGGGAACAACCCTGGACGACAGGTACGAGATATTGGAAATAATCGGCGCGGGCGGTATGGCTGTGGTTTATAAGGCCACGGACCTGAGACTTAACCGCTTCGTCGCCGTGAAAATACTGCGGGACGAACTTGCGCGGGATGAGGAATTCCGTGCGCGCTTTCAGACTGAGGCGCAGGCGGTCGCCATGCTTTCGCACCCCAATATAGTGTCCGTATACGATGTGAGCCACTCTGATGATGTGGAGTACATTGTTATGGAGCTGATTGAGGGCGTTACTCTTATGCAGTATATGCTGAAAAAGGGCGTGCTCGGCTGGAAAGAGGCCCTGCATTTTGCCGTTCAGATAAGCAAAGCTCTGGAGCACGCGCACGAAAAAGGCATAGTACACCGCGATATTAAGCCGCAGAATATTATGCTGCTGCGCGACGGGACTATCAAGGTTGCGGATTTCGGCATTGCCGCGCTTGAAAGCGCGCAGGAGCAGCGTAGCAGCCAGACGGTGGGCTCTGTGCACTATATTGCGCCGGAACAGGCCAAAGGCGAACAGCCCGACACCAGGAGCGACATATATTCGCTCGGCGTTGTAATGTACGAGATGCTGACAGGCAGCATGCCGTATGACGGCGAAACCGCCGAGCAGATAGCGCTCAAACACATAACCGGAAATGCGGTGCCGCCTCAGGAGCTGAATCCGGATATACCGGATGAACTGGCGCGCATAACGCTCAAGGCGATGAACGCCGGAATAAACGACAGATACCAGTCGGCGGCCGAGCTCCTGTCCGATTTGGAGGCCTTCCGCAAGCTGCAGGCGTCGCGCCGCGCGTCTTCCGAAGATTTGACCGAGGACTATGACGGCATTATCCCGGACGTGGAGCCCATAGGCCGCACGGGGGAGATGACCAAGGCCAAATACGCGAGACGCCGCAAGCGTTCCAAAAAGGTCAGCATAATGAGCGGAGCCGCCGGAGTGCTCATCTTTATGATAGCAATCTTTGTGTTCCTCTGGAACTACTGGCTGCGCGATATTTTCAGTGCCGCAGAGCGCATTGAGCTGCCGAACTTTGTCGGTCAGAACTATGAAAGCGTAGTAAACGACAGCTCGTATAAGGGGCTGTATGCGTTTACGGTCACGTATTCCATTGACCCGACGATACCTGAGGGTGAAATAATATCCCAGGACCCGGAGGCCGGCCGCAGCATGATGATAGTGCCCGAGGGCATAGAGGTTACTCTCACCGTAAGTACGGGCGTCCGCGAGGCTCAGGTTCCCGATGTGCTCAACCGTTCTTACAGCGAGGCCACGCTCATGCTGCAGAACGCCGGGTTTAAGGTCGATCCGCAGTATGCGTCAAGCGATACCGTAACAGAGGGATATATTATAAGCACGGACCCGGCCCCCGGCGAGCCGCTTGCGGAGGGTTCCACCGTTTTCATCACCATCAGCTCCGGACCGGTTGAGCACACTGTAAGCATGCCAAACCTGGTGGGATACACCGAGAGCGAGGCTATAAGCATACTCCACAGCAATAATCTTGTGTATGCCGATACGACATTCATAGAAAGCGACCAGGAGAAGGGTACCGTCATCAGGCAGAGCATAAACGCCTACGAGGACGTGCCCGAGCGCACCAGAATCTATATCTGGGTTTCAACCGGGCCGGCAGAGACGCCGGCGCCGCCTGCCACAGAGCCCCCGTCGGACCAAGAAGGCGGCTGATATGCCTGAGGGAGTAATAATAAAAGCGCTGAGCGGGTTCTATTACGTCAGGACGGAGGACAAAACGGTCGAATGCAGGGCGCGCGGCCGCTTCCGTCTGGACGGCTCCAGCCCGCTGGTCGGAGACAGGGTTGAGATATCGCTGGACGCTCAGGGCCGGGGCAGGGTGGACCGTATACTTCCGAGGAAGAACTTCTTTGTCCGCCCCGCCGTGGCCAACATCGACATTCTGATTGCTGTGGCGTCTGAGGTGGAGCCGGTTACGGACCCCTTTCTTATAGACCGAGTTACGAGCATGGCCGGATATAATGACTGCGAGGTCGTCATCTGCATAAACAAGTCGGATGCCGCCAACTGCGCAAGACTGAGGGATATATACGCCTCAACGCCGTACAGAGTTTTAGAGACAAGCGCCGTCACGCTTGAGGGCATACCGGAGCTCGCTGAATGCATCAGGGGCAGGCTTTGCGCGTTCTCGGGAAACTCCGGCGTGGGCAAGAGCAGCATAATAAATGCTCTGGAGCCGGGACTGAGCCTGAAGACCGGTGAGGTGAGCGAAAAGCTCGGCCGCGGAAGGCACACGACGCGGCACGTTGAAATTTTTCCGGTTGCCGGAGGATGGTGCGCGGACACGCCGGGCTTCGCCTCTTTTGACGTTGAACAGATGCCTCCGATTCCCAAGGAGGAGCTGCAGCATACATTCCCGGAATTCGAGCCATACATAGGCAAATGCCGTTTTGACGACTGCGCGCATATCAGGGAACCGGACTGCGCCGTGCGTGAAGAGGTGGAAAGCGGCGCTATAAGCCGCAGCAGGTATTCCAGCTACGCCAGGCTTTATGAGATTAGTTCCCACTACAAGGACTGGGAACTGAACAGATAGGCGGCACATATTCAGCACCCCCCGCGTATAATGTGGTAAATACCGCATTTGCGCGGGGGGTGAACTTATGTACGGCAGGCGCAGACGCCGAAGAGGGCCGGCTGTAGGCTGGCTTGTTATACTGGCGGGCGTTATTATTATTCTGGCGCTTATCCTGCCCGTTGGCTTCTGGTGGTTTGCACTCGCCATAGCGCTTATTATCGGCGGTATCTGGCTGCTCAGGAGTTGTAATTAGGAGGTAGAGCATGAGAGTACTGGTAATAAAGCTGCCTGCCTGGCTGTCCAGGCTTATACTTCGCCTGCGCGGGGGCACTGGAGAGTAATATGTCCCCGGTTCCCCTCATATCTTTTAGAGAAACTTCTGCGAGGGGAGATAACATGGATATAACTGTAAAGCGCAGCGGCATTGCCTGCTGCGAAAAAGTATTTGAACAGAGCGTGTCGCTGGAAGAGGCCGCAGAAGCGGTGGTTCCCGATACGCAGCCTGACGCCGAATACATACTCTGCGCCGGCGGCGAGGCGCTGATTCGTTCAAAGGATGTGCTGGACGGCCGGGTAAACGTCTCGGCGCAGGTTGAGGCCGTGGTACTGTACGCTCCGGAAGGCGGGGACGGCGTATGCTCGCTGGATGTTGCGGTGCCGGTTACGGTGGAGCTGGATGCTCCGGACGTTACGCAGGACAGCCTGGCCACGGCCTCTCTCACGGTCACCGGAATAGAGGCTCGGCTGCTGAATCCGCGCAAGGTGATTGTACGCTGCATGGTATGCGTGGAGCTGCAGTGCTGGAACAGGGGAGAGCTCCGCATATCGAGCGGCCTCGAGGGCGAGGACGCGGGAAAAGTTGAGACGCTCACCGAGTCCTGCACCATAAGCCCCGTGGTATGCGTGAGGGAAAAGACCTTCGTCGTTTCGGACGAGTATCAGCTGCAGCCGGGACTGCTACCAATAGGCACGGTCCTGGGCGGCACCGTGGAAATTCGCCAGGGCGGAGTGCGCAGCGTTGGCAGCAGGCTGCTTTTCAGCGGCGCCGTCAGGCTGGACGTACTGTATCTTTCGGCCGGCGGCAGCGAGCTCTGCAGCGCGCAGTTTGAAAGCGAATACTCGCAGATGCTTGATGCCGATACGGAGCTTGCCTGCCCCGACTGCTGCGTATACAGCGTGCTGACGGCAAAATACATAGAGCCCGTAACGCTGGCGGGAGGGGAAAAGGGAATTTCGGCCGAGTATCATATAGTCTCACAGTGCGTGTGCTCAGACAGCGTCAGAGCTCAGTGCCTTACAGACTGCTACAGCAATTCGGCTGCACTGGAGCTGGGCTACGAGCGCGTGGACGGAGTCTGTGTCCAGAGAAGGGCGAATATACGCGCCGCCGCTCATGAGCAGCTGCCCGCTTCGCCGCAGCCGGTGAGCATATGTCGTACATCGGGCTGCCTGGGGCTGCCGGAATGCGCCGACGGAACGCTGCGCTGTGCGGTTACGGTGACGGTCCTTTACACGGCCTCAGACGGGAAGGTATACTCTGCCAAACGACGGCTCACCTGCGAAGCGCCGTCGGAGCTTGGAGCAGACGAGTATGCCGCCGGTGTCGGCGCGGCCTGCGCCGAGTGCACGGCGGTCATAACGCAGGGCGGCTTTGACTTGAGGGCAGTGGTGGATTTCGAGCTTCTGAGCGCAAAACGGCTTGAGTTTATGCAGCTGGAGAGCGTTGCCGACACTGAGGCGGAGGAGTATGAAAGCCGGCCCTCAGTAACAGTCATAAGAGCTGCGCAGGGCGATACGCTCTGGAGCCTCGGAAAGAAATATCACTCCACGCCCGCGCTCATTACAAGCCTGAATGGACTTGAAGAGGGGGACGCGCTCGCCGGGCGCGTGCTGCTGATACCGTATGCGGGGAAATAGGAAAGGGCGGGATTGTCCCGCCCTTTCTGGACTTTTTCATGCCGGTATGATAATATGAATACACACTGAAAAAACGGGGGAAAAAGACATGAACAGCTTTGACGCCGAACTCAAAAAGCTACGCGAGCAGATTTCCAGAAGCGAACAGCTGAAAAAGCGACTGCAAAGCCTTTACCCGCTGCGCGAGCAGCTTACGGCCAGAGAGCAGGAGCTGCGTGAAATACGCGTTGAAGAACAGGACGATGTGGACAGGCTGGAGGGACGCAGCCTCGCAAGATACTTTTACTCCCTTACCGGCGGGCTGGAGGAGCGGCTGGATCGCGAACGTATGGAGGCCAGGGCCGCTGCGGTAAAGCATGACGCGGTTCTGAATGAGCTTCGGGACCTGGAGGAGGACATCTCAGACACGGAATCGGAGCTCAGTTCGCTGCGCGGCTGTGAGGAGCGGTATGATGCCGTGCTTGAGCGCAAAGCCGAAGCCCTCAAGCAGAGCGGCTCGCCCGTTGCGGAAAAGCTGCGCGCGCTCGAACGCAGGGCCGCTTTTCTGGAAAGGCAGCTGCGGGAGACGGACGAGGCCATAAGCGCCGGCAGACACGCGCTCAGCATAGCCGATAACGTCATAGACAGCCTGTCGAGCGCATCCACATGGAGCATGGTTGACGTGTTTTCCGACAGTATTCTGGCCGACGCAATAAAGTATGGAAGCATAGACGACGCGCAGCGCTCCATGGAGGAGCTCAATGTCGCCCTGCGTCGCTTCGGCACGGAGCTGGGAGACGTAGGCGGCAGAATAGATGTTGGTATGGACAGCTTCCTGGGCTTTGCTGATGTGTTTTTTGACAATATCTTTACTGACCTCGCAGTTCGCTCGCACATAAGCGCGTCCCTTGACTCTGCGGAGCTCACACACAGGCGCATAGAAACCGCGCTCAGCCGCCTCTACGACCTTCGGACGCAGTGCGCAAATGAAAGCGAACGGCTTGAAAACGAATACGACAACACGGTCACCGGCGCATGAACCCGTTCAGTATGTCGCAGCGGAATTGATGTATGTCGCAACTGCCTGCTGAAAAAGTTAAAAAACCCGCTGTTTATCAAAAAGCAGCGGGTTTTTCTTTTTAAAACCTTCAGTCGTTATTCTCCCAGTTGTGCCAGACGTTCTGGACATCGTCGTTATCCTCGAACATGTCTATCATCTTCTGCATGTTCTTGATGTCGCCCTCGTCGGTGAGCTGGATATAGCTCTGGGGGACCATCTCGGCCTGGGCGCTGAGGAGCTCATAGCCGTGGCTCGTGAGGTACTCGGCGACAGCCGCGACGTCGTCGGGCTCGGTGTAGACGGAGAAGACCTCCTCCTCGGCCTCCATGTCGGCGGCGCCGGCCTCGAGAGCGTCCTCCATCATCTTGTCCTCGTCTATCTCGCCGTCCTCGTTGTTGACGACGATGACGCCCTTCTTATCGAAGCTCCAGCTCACGCAGCCGGTCTGGCCCATGTTGCCGCCGTTCTTGTCGAAGGCGTGGCGCACGTCGCTCGCGGTGCGGTTGCGGTTGTCGGTCATGGCCTCGACAATGACGGCCACGCCGCTGGGGCCGTAGCCCTCGTAGGTGACGGACTCGTAGTTATCGGTGCTGCCGGAGCCGAGAGCCTTGTCTATGGTGCGCTTGATGTTGTCGTTGGGCATATTGGCGGCCTTCGCCTTGGCAATGACGGCCGCAAGGCGCGAGTTATTCGCGGGATCTCCGCTGCCGCCTTCCTTGACGGCGACTATCATTTCGCGCGCTATCTTAGTGAAGGCCTGCGCCCTTTTTGCGTCCTGAGCGCCCTTCGTCTTCTGTATATTATGCCACTTGGAATGTCCGGACATTGTGTCAACCCCAATACGAATAATTTGCGCCAATTATTTTAGCACTTTTCACGCCCTTTTGCAACAGAAAATGTTAATCTTTCGCGTAGAAATTTAAAACCCCGCGCACTTTAGCACATTAAAACCCGTGCTTGCATTTTGCTTTTTTGTCTGTTATTATTATTTTCGGTTGAAGTCACGAATTAGCGCGTGAAGAGGTGAATAAATTGTCGGATTTGTATCAAAGCTTTTTGCATGGAGCCAAAAACCTCGTTTTTTTGGGTGAGGCCGGTTCGGGCAAAACAGAGACGGCCATAAATTTGGCGCTGCGATTAGCCAGGGAGAGAGAACGCTTTGTACATTTTTTTGATATGGATCAGACAAAACCGCTTTTCCGCGCGCGTGACTGTGCCGATGAGCTGAGCAGGGAAGGCGTAGTTTTTCATTTCCAGAATCAATATCTGGATGCGCCTACCGTGGTTTCAGGCGTCATAGAGAGACTCAGGGACAAGGACAGCATAGTGCTTATGGATGTCGGCGGAGGTTCGCACGGCTCGCACATGATAGGGCAGTTTTCTCACGTCCTGAACGGGGAGGACTCGCGCGTGCTGTACATTGTTAATCCCTACAGGCCATGGTCCAGGAGCCTTTCCGACATTGAGACTACGGCCGAGCGCGTGGCTGGCGCGGCCAGACTTCGTTCATTGCACCTGGTTGCGAACCCGAATCTCGGTCCTCAGACGACGGCAGAAGACGTTTTTCAGGGTCTTAAGCGGTTCGGTGAACTGTTTCCCGGAGAGAGGCCGGACTTTGTCTGCGCCCTTGAGGGACTGAGCGCCGAAGTGGCGAAGCGTGTGGAAGTACCTGTGCTTCCCATACGCCTCAATACTCTGCTGGAGTGGCAGGCAGGTTCCAGCGGAGAAAGAACTTGAGAAGGAGTGGTCAAAATGGCAAAAGGCAGAGTTGAAATCTACACTGAGGCCTGCAAAAGCTGCCTCTACTGCGTCAACACATGTCCGAAACACGTGCTGGGCACCACGAGTGCAGTGAACTCCAAAGGCTACCAGTACGCGGTTCCGGTGAATCCGGACGACTGCATCGGCTGCGCAATGTGCGCTACGATTTGCCCTGACGCGGCGATTACGGTTTACAGGGAGGTGGGCTGAAATGGCAGAAAAGATTTTTATGAAAGGCTGCGAAGCCGTTGCTGAAACGGCCATACGCGCCGGGTGCCGTTTCTTCGCCGGCTACCCCATAACCCCGCAGAATGACGTGCCGGAATACTTCGCCCGCCGCATGCCGCAGGTAAACGGCGTGTTCATCCAGGGCGAGAGCGAGGTCGCTTCCTCAAATATGGCCTACGGCGCCGCCGCGGCCGGCGTGCGCAGCATGACAAGCTCTTCAAGCTGCGGCATCAGCCTCAAGAGCGAGGCTATAAGCTGGATGGCCGGCGCCAATCTGCCGGTGGTAATTGCCAACTTCCAGCGCGGCGGCCCCGGAATCGGCACGATTCAGCCCGCTCAGCAGGATTATATGCAGGCCACGCACGCCTCCGGCAACGGCGGCTTCCGCATGCTGGTGCTCAGCCCCATGAATCTTCAGGAGGCTGTGGACATGACCTGGCAGGCCTTCGAGCTGGCGGACAAGTACTCCAAGCCCGTACTGCTGCTTATGGACGGCTTCACCGGCACTATGATGGAGCCGGTGGTTTTGCCCGAACCGCTCAGCGACGAGGAGGTTGAAGCAATACGCGCCACTAAAACCTGGGCCGCCCGCGGAAAGCACGGCGGACCGCAGCGCAAGGTGATGTGCGGCCCCGGCCTTGATACGCGCATAAGCCAGGAGGATATGAACCGCGTAGACGATGAGCTCTACAAGAGCTGGAAAACCACCGAGGTTGAATATGAGGACTATATGACCGAGGACGCCGAGGTAATAATAACGGCCTACGGCATTTCCGGACGCATAGCGAAGAGCGCGGTCGGCATCCTGCGCGGAGAGGGCATAAAGGCCGGCCTTATACGGCCCAAAAAGGTCTATCCTTTCCCGGATGTCGCGTTCGAAAAGCTGCCGTTTGAGAAGCTGCGCGGAATAGTTTGCGCCGAGATGAGCATACCCGCTCAGTTCGCTGAGGACGTGAGCAATGTTGTCCATGGGCGCACGAAAATCGTGACTGCGCTTTCTTCCGGCGGCGAGATTCTCGACCGTGCCGCTGTCCTGGACGCGGCGCGCGGACTTATGAAGTGAGGAGGCGGCTGAGATGATGGAAAAAGTATATTCCCGGCCTTCGGGTATTTTTGAAGGCGCGGTTACGGGTTTCTGCCCCGGCTGCATGCATTCCAGCGTCTGCAAAATAGTCTGCGAGGTGCTCGACGAACTGGGGCAGCTCGATAACGCCTGCTACGTTCAGGGCGTCGGATGCTGCGGCCTCGCCGTGACCTATTTCGATATGGACACAGTTGCGGCCCCGCACGGCAGGGCCTGCGCGGTGGCGAGCAGCTTCAAGCGCTGCAGCCCGGAAACCCTTGTGTTTACTTATCAGGGCGACGGCGACCTTGCCGCCATAGGTCTCGCCGAGACCATGAGCGCCGCCAACCGCGGAGAGAATTTTACGGTGATTTTCGTCAACAACGGCATCTACGGCATGACTGGCGGACAGATGGCCCCCACCACGCTGCTCGGCGCCAAGACGACCACTACGCCCTACGGCAGGAACGAGGCCGAGCACGGCGCGCCAATGCACATGTGCGAGCTTCTCAACCAGCTCGACGCGCCGGCCTATATAGCCCGCGTCACTGCCGCCGACGTGCCGAACGCCAAAAAGGCCAAGGCCGCAGTCAAGAAGGCCTTCCAGTATCAGCTCGAGGGCAAGGGCTTCAGCTTCGTAGAGTTTGTCTCCAACTGCCCGACCAACTGGGGCATGACCCCGCTGGAGAGTCTGGATCACGTCCACAATGTAATCCTCAAGGAGTTTCCGCTTGGGGAATTCCGTGCGAAATAAGGAGGCCGGAATCATGGAAAAATCCTTTATTATCGCCGGCTTCGGCGGACAGGGCGTCATGGTCATGGGACAGCTGCTTAGCTACACGGCCTGCGAAACCACCAACAAGTACGTCACCTATTTCCCCAGCTACGGCGCGGAGATGCGCGGCGGCACCGCAAACTGCTATGTCGTAATTTCCGACGACCCCGTCGGAGCGCCCAAGGTGAATAGAGCCGACTATGTAGTCTGCCTGAACGATCCAAGCATGTCCAGATTCAAGGACGCGGTGATTGATAATGGCACCATATTTGTCAACAGCTCCGTCGTCACAATAGAACCTGAACGCAGCGACGTGCATGTAGTCAAGGTGGATGCCGGCACGATAGCCATAGAGCTCGGCAACCCCAAGTGCCTCAACCTCGTTATGACGGGGGCGATTATCGGCTATACCGAGGTGCTGCCGGCGGACAATGTCCTGCAAACGGCATTTAAAAAGCTCGGAGCCAAACGCCCGGAGCTCAACCCGATAAACGAAGCTGCTTTCAAGCGCGGCCTTGAAATTGGCCGGGCTGCAAAGGCAGCAGAGCTCGCATGATTTTATTTTACAGCCCATCCGCCTGCGCGGATGGGCTGTTTTCGTCCTGGGGGGGCGCGGCGGCAAGCTCAATATTGTAGGTTTGTCAAACATATTGGACGGTGAACTCTGAGGGGGAAAGCCAGCCAAGGGGCCTCATGGGGAAGTTGTTGGAGCGGCGGTTGTGAACAGTGAGCAGCTTTGCGAAGTCGTCCGGGGAATAAAAGCTGTGGCAGGAATAAAAACGTTTCTGGTCTTCCCGGTGGCTGCGCTCCACCTTGCCGTTGTGGCGCGGGGTGTAGGGGCGGATGAGCT